>JAXDCU010000358.1:0-3810 GCA_034677645.1 Verrucomicrobiia bacterium | reverse complement strand
CCATCGTCGATGGGAACCTGTGGAGTTCGGCGCCTAGCCAGCCGCCCTTGTCCTCGGCTACCGTCAATCCGTGCACCAGCGCGGAGGTGAAAATGCCGCCAAACAAACCGTAGAACGCGCCCGTGCCCGTCGTGCGCGCCCAGAACATGCCCAGGAGGAACGTAGCAAAGAGCGGAGCATTCACGAACCCGAACACGAGCTGGATGATGTCCATGGCGTTGTTATACTGCTTGGCAAAGTACGCGCAGAGAATGCTGAGAAGGATGCCCGCCACCGTCACAGTCCGCCCCATCCACATGTAATGGTCGTCGCTTCTGTCCTTGGCGATGTAGGCTTGGTAAAGGTCGTAGGTCCAGACTGTGTTGAAGGCGGTCACGTTACCTGCCATGCCTGACATGAAAGAGGCGAGCAGAGCTGTCAATGCCAGGCCGAGTAATCCGGTCGGACAATAGCGCTTGACGAGCGAGAGAATCACCCCGTCGTAGTCGTACTCGACAATCGCGCCGCTGAACGCGAGTTGGAATTCGGCTAGCATCGCCTTGTCGGCGGCGGTCGCATTGGCGCTCAGGCCGCGTTCTAGAGGTTTGCCCGCGTGAGCCTTGATCACATCGGCCAGACGCTCCTGGTCCATTTTCAGCAGCTTTGGTTTCCGCGTTTTCTTGTCGATGCCCTTCTGCGGAACGCCGACCTTTTCGCTCACATGCGCCAGCGCCGCGGCTGGCGTCATTGCGCTGGCTTCCTTGACGGCGCTGACGGCCGCTACAACCGCTTTGCTCTCGAGGATCGGCGGCGGGATGCGATAGCCCTTGGACGGCATCGACATCAGCGCCACGGCGATCATTCCGGGCACGATGACCAGAGCGGGGAAAAGCATTTTAGGCACCGCGGCGACCAGCGGAGTATTGCGCGCCGCGGTCATGTTCCGGGCGGCCATGGCGCGTTGGACGACGAGGAAATTCGTGCACCAGTAACCGAAGCTCAACACGAATCCGAGCCCGAAGACCATGGCGAACCAGTCAACGCCCATCGGGTTGTTGGCGGGGCCGGCCAGCAACGGCTGCCATGCGCTTGACCAGGCATTCGACGCGTACGTTGTGCCTGCCTCCTTGAGACTCAGGGCCGCCGGATTCTGAGCCACACCCTCCAACGCGGTCGTCATGGCGCCCCAGCCACCCACGTCTCTGAGCCCAATGTAGACCACCGGCGCGAACCCGAGCACGATCATGAAGAACTGCAGCACCTCGGTGTAAATCGCCGAGGTGAGGCCGCCTTTGAGAACGTACAGAAGCACAACGCCAGAGCATATCCAGAGACTCACGTGATAGTTCCAGCCGAGGAGCTGGTTGAGGAGCTTGGCCAGAGCGTTCATCGAAATGCCCGACGCAAACAGCGTCATCACGGCAAACGAAATCGAGTTGAGACACCGCACGCGTTCGTCGAAACGCATCTTGAGGTACTCAGGCACCGAGCGCGCTTTCGAGCCGTAGTAGAATGGCATCATGAATACGGCCAGAAACACCATGGCAGGAATTGCCCCGACCCAGTAGAAATGGCTAGTGGCGATGCCGTATTTGGCGCCGCTTGCGGCCATGCCCACCAGCTCGAGCGCGCCCAGGTTCGCGGAAATGAAAGCCAGCCCTGTTACCCACGTGGGGATCGACCGCCCGGACGTGAGGAAGTCCGCGGAGGTCTTCATGTATCGGCGGAGGGCGAAGCCAATGCCAACCACAAACACGGTGTAGGCCAGGAGAATGCTGTAGTCTAACCAGCCGGGATTGATCGGTTCCATACGCGTCGGTTCCGCCGTGTCTAATCGCCGCGAACAAAAATGTCAATCAACACAGCGGGGCGCCGCAACCGTTGGCAGCTTGAACATCAGAATTCTGTCTTACGCCCCCGCAACCGAATGGTCCCGTCGAGAGGACGGCCGAGGTTGCATTGACACCTTTCCCCCCCGCCACGCTTTCCGGATGACTCGCGCTGGTTGCGAGGATTTCGTGTCGGGCTTCAGGCGGTCTTGACCGCGTAGAAGCGCCACGCTGGCGTTCAGCCGAGCTTAAGCAGTTCCTCGGCAATCTGCACCGCGTTGAGCGCGGCGCCTTTGAGAAGTTGATCGCCCGACACCCAGAAACAGACACCATTCTCAAGCGCGCAGTCCTTGCGAACGCGCCCAACGGCGCAGTTGTCCTTGCCCGCTTGGCAGAGTGGCAGAGGATACTCGCACTTGGCGGGGTCGTCTATCACGTCCAGCCCAGGCGCGCGGCGCAATACATCAAGCGCGGCCGCGACCGTAACGGGCTTTTCGAACTCGGCGCTCATGGCGATGGAGTGCGCGCGATAAACCGGGACGCGGACGCAGGTCACGCTCGCCCTGAAGGTTGGGTGGTGCATGATCTTGCGGCCCTCATTCTGCATCTTCATTTCCTCGCGCGTGTAGCCGTCCGCCAAGAAACTGTCGATGTGAGGCAGCACGTTGAAGGCGATCTGGTGCGGATAAACCTCCCGTGTGGGAGCGCTGCCCTCGACGGTCTGTCTGACTTGGCGTTCAAGCTCGGCAATAGCCCGGGCGCCGGTGCCGGAAACGGCCTGGTAGCTTGAGGCGAAAACTCGCGTGCAACCAAAAGCCGCATGCAGCGGATAGAGCGGCATGAGGGCGACGGCTGTCGTGCAATTCGGGTTTGCTATGATGCCGCAATGCTCGCGTACGTCGCCCGCGTTTATCTCCGGAACCACCAACGGCACTGCGTCGTCCATCCGGAACGCGCTGGAATTGTCCACCACGACGCAGCCGTTTTGCGCCGCGACGGGAGCATACTGTTTGGAGATCGAGCTGCCGGCGCTGAACAGTGCCAGATCGATGTCTTTGAACAAATCGGCCTTCAGTTCTTGGACGCGTACGGTCTCGCCGCGGAAGGGGAGCGTTTTGCCAACGGACCTGACCGAGGCGAGCAAGGTGAGCTGGCGCACTGGAAACTGGCGCCGCTCGAGCGTCCGAACCATCTCAACGCCCACGGCGCCTGTCGCGCCAACCACAGCGACGTGTGGAGTGCGATTCATAAAGGGAAATCAGTATACTCGGCATCAAGTGCCTGTCAAACACGCCCCGGCGCGGATGTGTTCTGTGTTCTCTTGCCGCGCTGAGGATGCGTTGCGCGCCTCGGTTGCCGAGGGTCTTCTTGAATCCGTGGGGGGGCTAGCATCTGCTTGACGCGAGCTCCAGCGGCTCGAGTTCTTGACTTACGCGACTGACCGTGCCGCGTGCCGCGTCGGCAAGATGGCGATTGCGAACGTTCTTTGCAGGGCGCTGGACGGCGACATGGCGGTCGGCATGCGGAATGCTATACTCGTTCTGGCTGGGTCGCGCTGCGATCAGGCGCTTGAACCGGACCGGAACGGCAAACGAACCGAACATATGGATTTGTCAGGCTTAGAGGAATACCCAATGAGCATGGGCCATCAGCATCGTGATCACCATTATCACCAGCACGGCGCCCTGCATCGGTACTCAGCGAAAAGGATGCTGAAACCGGTGAATTTTTTCTTTTTGGCGCCCCAAGCCAAGCACGTGGCGCTGGCCGGCGAGTTCAACCATTGGAGTAGCGAAAGCCATCCTCTTCAACGCCACCCAGACGGTTCATGGTCAATCCAGGTCGATCTGCACCACGGACATCACCTTTACCGTTTCCTTGTGGATGGCCAGCCCGTCCTCGACCCGCGGGCGCATGGCATCGCACGCGACGCCAGCAAGGAACGCGTCTCGATGATTGCCGTAAGCTAGTGTAGTGTCTCCCAATTGGCTGGTGTTTCGTT
>JAXDCU010000357.1:0-2736 GCA_034677645.1 Verrucomicrobiia bacterium | reverse complement strand
TCGACGTAACCTTCGGCCGCCGCCCGCTCGATTGTCGTGCCCGGCTGGGGCAAGCTCGATTTGAGCAGCACCAACTCGCCGGCTCCCAATGCGACGGCCAACCGGGCGGCGATCGAGTCGCTGGTGGCGTCCCACGAGTGCGGCAGGTGAGGCGGGGTGAGTCCGGGCTCGACTTCGCGCAGGAACTGCTCTGTCTGGAAGAGCACGAGCGATCCTGGCTCAGACGGATTGTGCAACTCGTCGAAACGGCTGGCCAACCGCGATTGGGGCATGAGGCGATGCACCAGTTCGGCCGTCACACTCAACAGCCGCACGCACAGCCAGTGGGCTGCCTCCTCATCGAGGCCATGCCGCTTGTGCGCTGCGCGGATCGCATCGGCCAGCGCCCCGCCGCCCACGACGATCACATTGGCGATCGCCGCCTGGGCGGCGATCCACCGCGCGAGGCGGTCGGGCAGACGTTCGAGATCGAGCAGACTGCCGCCAAGCTTAACGACACGTATCGGCAGACCAGGAATGGTCATGGCGGACGGGCTCCAGGGACGAAAGGCTGCAAACTCCGACATTGTGGTTTGGGCGGAGCATCGCAGCAATGGCCGATGAGGGCGAGCGGAGAGACAGCGCGCGTGGCGGAGGTGTGACCGACCGTGGGTGGGCTCAGAACATGGAAACGAGGGAGTGCGCCCACGGTGGAACCCTCGAAGCGAAACGCCCCTTGACCGTGTTTCGGTTGACTCCGGCACGAACGCTGACGGTAAGTGCAAGACGCGAAGGGTTTTCGGACTACACGGCCAGACGCAAGTAATTCCACCCTTTTGGCTTGAGTGTTGAAGTTCGCAGAGGGGTTCGGGGCAAATGGCAGAGGCGGGGCATCGATTGCGAGTGGAGCAAGGGGGAGATAGTTTTTTTGCGGACAATCGATGCGCAACAATAAACGGCTTGTCTCCGAAGGAGTGTCGCGAAGCGGGGCGGCAAGTGCAAGGGGGCGAAGGGTTTCGCGACTTGCGGATGGACGTAAGTTGGTAGCCATTGTGAGGTACGTGTTGCACATCGCGATCGATCCTTTTGAGACGCGCGCAGAGCGAGCGCGAATCTGGCGATGGTGAGGTGGTTTTTGGGTGTTTGAACGATCGGCCACCCAGTGCGCCGGACGGGCCGGAATGCTGGGCATCGGAACATTAGTATACTATAGTTCATGGCTGTTTGTCAAGGCCTAATCTTGCCCGTCGACGATGGAATTTGGCACGCGGCATGGCGGTGGGAGATTGGGCAATGCTGGTGACGCATGGGTGAGGAGAAGGGATCGGACGCGGAAGTTGAACCACAGAGAGCACCGAGTTCACGGACGGAGCAAGCGGGGAGGGGAGACGCGGAGAACGGGAGCATTGTTGGGAAGCGTGGGAATGGGGAAGAAGGCCGCTGGCGGAGCGGCGGAGTGTTTTGGGCTGGTGGCGGAGGGTGGGGAGGTGCGGACGGGAGTTGGGGGTGGTGGTCTGAAGAGACGGATTAGAAATCCGTCCTACGGAGCGAAGGGCTACTTTGCGGGACGGGGGTGAAAGTGCTTGACCAGAGGGGATGTCAGCGTGAGAATTCGGGCAGTGTCATGACGCGGTGTGCTGCCGGAGTCAGGGCGATAGAGAATGACGACGACGCGGCGGCAGAATTTCCCTCGAGGATCGAGTACCCGTGCCTGTGGGTCTACCCGTTCGGCAGCCTGCTTGATGGCGAGGACCTATCGAAAGGGAGGGAAGCAGTGGGCGCTTTGGAACACGCCACGGCGGTCGGCTACTCGGAGCGGGAACTGGCGGGCATGCCGGAGGGCGTGGTCTGCCACGGCTGTGGCAACCCGACTGCGCTGGCCGAAGTGAAGGCAGGCGAGACGGTCTTGGACGTCGGCTCGGGAGCCGGGCTGGACGCGCTGCTGGCAGCTCGACGGGTTGGGCCAACGGGAAAGGTGATCGGCATCGACAATTCCGCCGAGGCGGTCGCCAAGGCGACAGCGAGCGCTGACAAAGGGGGCTACACGAATGTCACTTTCAAGCAGGCGGACATGGCAACGTTGCCGCTTGCCGACGAGTCTGTTGACGTGGTGATCAGCAATTGCGTGATGAACTATCCCGGCGACAAACTGGCCGCATTCAAAGAAGTGTTGCGGTGCCTGAAACGCAACGGAAGGATGCTCATTACCGATCTTGTGGTGGAAGACAGGCTCTCCGACGAGGTTTTCCAAGACGAGGTGTGGGGGGAGTGGCTCCGCGGAGCCCTCGGAAAGACGGATTACTTGAAGACCATCCAGAAAGCCGGTTTCAAGGAGGTCGCCGTAGTGCGCCAGACAACGTTCCCGATGGCAGAGAGCGACGAGCGTCTGCGGGGAAAGATCGTGAGCATTGCGGTCAGAGCCTGCAAGTAGCGAATAGTGGCAGTGGCCTGCTCCCCTTCTGCTGCCAGCGAGGGCCTTTGTTCGAGTGCCAAAACTGGTCCTTTGATGGGACAGTCGGCTGCAACCGCGATTTATTGGTGCTCAGATTGATGACGCAACACCTGAGGATCCGCCGCCCGGGTTTCCGCGGTCGTTTGTCAACAAGGCTCGTGACTTGAGGTCGAGCATGTCCACTTACAGCGTGGCTGGAATTGTTCTCATCGCCTGCTTTGCCTGGCAGTATAGCTGCCACGGGCAGACCGTTCTGTTTGAGGATACATTTGACAACGGCCTCTCCGACAAGTGGCAGATGGCGG
>JAXDCU010000356.1:0-7516 GCA_034677645.1 Verrucomicrobiia bacterium | reverse complement strand
TTGCCAGCTCGTACGCCTCGCGAAGGTCAAAATCGCCGCTGATTTCGCAAGAGCCCCCCAGGATTGGTTCATTGATGCGCGGGGCGGAGTACAATTCCCCGTCCAAAACGATACCTAGCAGGCGGCCCACGTTCTCGCGTGTGATGTCGGCAAACAGCGACGCCCCCTCCGAGTTGAACCGCAGGTGAATCGTGGGCGCGCCGGTCATCGGATTGGGAGCCACACCGGAGCGCTCCACGTGCTTGCCTGACAATCCCTTCTCAGGCGCTTTCTTAACGAGATAAGTCCGCTCAACTTCCTCCTCTGGATCGCTTGGTCTGTCGCGTTTTCGTTTCCTCTCCTGCAATAGCTCGTATCCGGGCTCGATGATCCCCTGCCTCACCAACTCCGTGCTTTCCGGGTGCACGAGCCTGAACTCAAGGAAAGCCGCCTTCTTGAGCGTGTTCTTGGCGCTTTCCTTGTCCGCGTCCGACAAGCCGGGCAACTGGATCAGGATACGATCGTCGCCCTGCGGTTGTAGCAGAGGCTCCGCAACGCCCAGGCGATCGACGCGCTTGCGCAGCACTTCCACTGCTTGTTCGAGCGCGTGGGCTTTGTCGGAGATGTTGGCAAGGCGATTGGTGTCCATCGACACCACGAAGGAAGTGCCTCCCTGCAAGTCAAGGCCGAGTCTGACCTTGCCCGCCGCTTTCCGTTGAATCTGGTTAAGAATAGACCTGTTCTGCTCCGCGGCTTCCTCATCAACCAGCGAGGGGAAGTAGCGCCGGAGGTCGTTCGTTCCCACGGCGGCAAGCAGATTCGCGAATGGCTGGTTCGTGTTCTCCTGCTGCAACGCTTCTGCCCTGGCGACGATCGCGTTGAAGTTCGTGTCCATGTATTCCGCTTCGCGCGAGAAGGTCTTTATCAGATCGCGCGGTGTGGGCGGGTAGATCGAGTTCAGTGCCCACGCAATTAGCAGGACGGTTAAAACCAGGCAAAAGCGCCAGACATTGCGGCTCATGTGTCAGATCAAAATACGGGATTCAAGACGTGCTCGAGCTTTCGGATCGTTCAATCACTTCACTGATGGCGCTCTTGACCATCTCCAGCTTGGCATCCGAGGAACGGATCGAGACTGTCTTGTCTCGCACACTCACGATTACGCCGCAAATGCCGCTCGCGGTGACCACCTTGTCGCCAGCTTTGAGAGCTTTGAGCAAGGCCTGATGTTGCTTTGCCTTCTTTTGCTGCGGCCGCCAGATCGCGAAGTAGAACATGAAGCCCATGATGAGCAACAAGCCCACCATCTGTGCCGTCGCCGCCCGCGAATCGGTCTGAGTCGCCTGGCACAACATTGAAGCCAATGCAATGTTCATGAGCTACCGACTAAAAACCGGAGACTTTAGGGGTAGACCGTTGTTTGGCAAGCACAAGCTTTGCCAGCACAGCTTTGCAGCTACCCATAATCCAGCCATATCGATGCGGTCGTATAACCACGGTGGACCCGATTCTTCGTCCGCCGCGCCCGTTTCACCTTGCATGACCTCCATTGACCAGGCACGCTCCAAGAACACTTCAACCGCGTCGAAGTAGCTAGTGACAATTGGTCACCTTGGCGAGCAGAGTGATACGGGAGGACATGTGGTTGATCGACCAGTTGGTGCAGCGCTTCTGAAAGCGAGGTGTTGCGATGAAGAAAAACGCGCCAAACGCAGGGCCAGTGCGGGCAGCGGAAAGCCAGGCAAGGCCGAAGACCACCCCGGGCCGGATTCACCCGGTGGTGATCTACCCGTTCCGACAACCGGCTGACTACTCGGACCTCGAAGAGCTTTACCGGCTGGTGGCGCGGCTGGACGCCGAGCCGGAGTTATACGCGCGTCCGATCACGGTCGTGGATCGGAAAACGAAGCTGGCGGTAAAGGGTGACGGGGCATTCGAGCGATTCGCGCGGGAGGTTGTGACGCGGCATTCGGATGTCATCGATGCTTGGTGCGTCGACACCTGCCAGATGTGGTACAGCGGGTTGGGAGCGGCGTTCGACCGCGGCGCCAGCGACGACGTCTACTGGCTCATTCCTGGGGATTTTAACTACGGCACCGCCGTCGGCAAGGAAGTGCTCGGAAATCTGGTGGACTTGCCGCAAATCGTGGTCGAACTCGGTCAAGACCTGTGCATCGGCGAAATCGCCACCGACCAGACTCACTCGAAACAGTTGATAGACGATTACGGCACCTTCGCGCTGCTTTACACCTGGTTCCCGGTCGAGGGCCAGGAAATCCGCCAGTACACAGCGCGCCCGCGATCGGAGTTCTTCGCCATTCGCCACGATTTCCTGAGCGAGGTGTTGCGGGAACGCTGGTTCGCTTACGAGCAGACGGTTGTGACGTTGTTGTTAGCGGTGCTGAACAAGCGTCGCATAAGTCGGTTCTCCGTCGGGAAGATCACGGACCTGCCTGAGGGTCGCGAGTCACTGGCGGCGGCTGTCCAGCAAGTGGAACGTACCGAACGTGTTTTGAAGACGGTGTGGCTGGAACGGAACCAGTCACGGCCCGACTGGTACGAACACTATGCAACATTGATAGCCCGCTCGGAACAGGTCCGGCGCGCCGCCTTGACCTTGCTGGGCAATCTTTCCGGCGAGTTGACGCCCGGAAAACTCGCCGCCGTATGCGGGAAGTCATGAATCTCAATTCCCCAGGTCTGCTCCGAATGGGCGCCCCCAGGAAGACGTTGCGGGGCGTGAATTTCATCTGTACCGCCCCACAAGCACAGTCCGTCTCCCTGGTCGGCGATTTCAACGGATGGAACCCACTGGCGCACACCATGCGCCAAATGCCCGATCGAGCCTGGTTCCTCCAAGTCGAGCTGCCCCACGGCCACCATCGCTATGCCTTCCTCGTCGACGGTGTCATGACGCTCGACCCGCGAGCCCAGGGCATCACGCGCAATGACCGCGGCGAAAGGGTCTCACTGATCCCCGTCAGTTAGCAGACGGCCCTCATTCGGCCTCGTCCCGCCAGCGCGCCGCCAGTCCATGGGCGATGCCCAAATGATCCAGAACACGCGCCACGACGGTGTCGGCAACTTGAACAACGGTTTTCGGACCCGAGTAGAACGAAGGGTTGGCGGGTAGAACGATGGCGCCGGCCAACAGCAGAAGCTCCATGTTCCGGACCTGGACCAGATTCAGAGGCGTTTCGCGGGGCACGAGGATCAGTTTACGGCGCTCCTTCAGCATCACATCGGCCGCGCGCAACAACAGATTGTCGCTCAATCCATGAGCGATCCGGCCCATGGTGCCCATGCTGCACGGGATCACAACCATCGCGTTGAACGGATTCGAGCCGCTCGCGAACGGCGCGTTCATGGTGTCGACATCGTGAGTTACCACGCCCTCCGCCAAGCGCAATCCGTCCGGCAGTTCGGCCGCCACTATTTCACGCGCGTAACGTGTCAAGATCACATGAACCTGGTGCTGGGAAAAGGCGAGTTGGTCGAGCAACCGCTGGGCATAGAGCGCGCCTGTGGCTCCAGTGACGGCAACAATGACGCGCATCGGAATGTCTTCTGTTTCGAGAACTTCACTCGCCTTCTACAAGTTCTCGACTCCAAGGATTCCGTGATCGAGGCGCGTCAACGAATGACCCGACGATGAAAGACGTCATGTGTCAGATTAAGTCTCTGGTCTGAGGCGCGCCTCGCTAGAGGTTGATCAACTCCGACTCGGTGAGCAGCCGCCAGCCCTTGCGTTCGAGTGCGGCGCCAGCGCGCGGCAGGTCCTGTGTCTCGACAATCAGAATAGCGGCGTTCTTGGCGACAAAGCCCGAAGTATTGTCCAGGTTGATTTGCTCGGCGGCGAGAGTTTGTGCCACGGTGTGCAGAGCGCCCGGTTGGTCAGGGACTTCCACCGCGAGTACATCGAGCGCCGAAACCATAAACCCTTTCCGTCGCAAGCTCTGACAAGCAGTGTCGCACTTGTCGACGAGGAATTTCAGCACTCCGAAACTGCCGCTGCTGGCGATTGTAGCCCAGCGTATGTTGACGCCGGCCTCGGCGAGTATTCCGGTCACGTTGGCGGTCTGGCCGGGTTTGTTTTCCACAAACACGGACACAAGTCGAACTGCGCTCATAAGTCAGTCCCCAGTTTCAAGCTCACAGAACGCGCTTATCGATCACTCGCTTGGCCTTGCCTTCGCTGACGGGGAGCGTGCCAGGCGGGACCAGTTCGACCTTTGGTTTCACGAGAGTCTCGGCGCGCAGTCTCTCGACGATCTGGTCTTTGAGTTTCACGAGATGTTCCACCCGTCCGTCAAAACCGGTTTCGGCGAGCTCGACCTGGACCGTCATTTCATCCAGACCTTCCAGGGTGATCAGGTAGTTGCGCCCGATCGCCGGCAAGCCCATCAGGACGCGTTCGATCTGTTGCGGGTAGATGTTGACGCCTCGCACGATCAACATGTCATCGGTGCGGCCGGTGATCCGGCTGAGGCGGCGGTGTGTGCGCCCGCACTGGCACGGTCCTGGGATGACCGAAGTGAGGTCGCGTGTCCGATACCGCAACAACGGCATGGCTTGCCGGCTCAAAGTGGTGAGCACAAGTTCGCCTCTCTGGCCGTCGGGCAGCGGCTCGCCCGTTTCCGGGTGGATGATTTCCAGAATGTAATTGTCTTCCCAGAGATGCATGCCTGTCTTGTGAATGCACTCGAAAGCCACGCCGGGCCCGTTCATCTCCGACAGGCCATAGGAATTGTAGACGTCGATGCCGAGGCTCTCCTGAATCTTGCGACGCGTTTCTTCGGTGTGAGGCTCGGCGCCAACGAATGCCTTGCGCAGACTCAAGTCTCTTTTGGAGTTGACCCCGTTTCGCTCCAGGAAATCGGCGAAATACAGAGCGTAACTGGGCGTGAGGTGAATCGCCGTCGTCCGAAAATCGCGCATCAAAAGCAACTGGCGTTCGGAGTTGCCTGGGCCAGCCGGGATTACGAGACACCCGACCTTCTCCGCGCCGTAATGCATGACGAGCGCCCCCGTGAACAGGCCGTAGGTCATCATGTTCTGAAGCACGTCACCGCGCTTCAAGCCCGTCATCACAAGGCATCTGGCTATCTGGTCCGCCGCGTTGTCTATGTCTGAGGCGGAGAAGAAGATGGCCTTGGGTTTGCCCGTGGTGCCGCTCGAAGTGTGCAGACGCGACAACTGGTCGCGCTCGACAGCCAGCATCTTATCCGGGTAGCTGGCGCGCAAATCCACGCTCGTGGTGAATGGCAATCGGCGCACATCGGACAACGACTGGACATCGTCGGGACGCACCCCGTGCTCGGCGAATCGGTCCTTGTACAAAGGCACGCTCGCGGCCACGCGGCGGACGGTCTCCTGGAGGCGCTTGAGCTGCAGGCGCTCAAGGGCGCTACGCTCCATTGTTTCAAGTTCGCGGTGCCAGAACATGCAGGTTCCTCGTGGATGACGCCTGCCGTCAATATCAGCACCTTGACTTTCGCCACCACACATTGCGGCGGCGACTGGTGAGTGCCGTTGAGCCAGGCAGCGGGCGCTTCAGAACGTGAACAACAACTCGGCCCGCAAGAAAGTCATCAGCTCCCGTTGGGCGTAGTAGTCGCCCTCCCAGATGCACTCGCCCCAAACATGACCCGCGATGTGCTTGTTGAACTGGTGTTTGAGGACGGCCTGGAGGTAATGGCCGCGGAAGTCGCCATCGCGACTGAACAAAGCGGGCCTGAGCGCGCGCGTGGGGACTTCCTGAGGGGCGAACAACGCATTGTAATAGAAACCCAGATGCATGCCCTTCATCGGGACCATTGTCCAGCCGCAGCCGATGCGATGCAGGTTGTTCCACTGGGCGACCTTGCCGCCCGTCTCGTAGATATACGAATACAGGTAAAGCTCGCTCATGCGCGGCCAGCGTCCCCAGAGAATGTCGAACATCTCATCGTCACCCGTGTCTGGGTCGTCGCCGGAAAGGTACTCGTACACGACGTGCAATTGGTTGTTGAGCGTGTCCTTGCAGAGATAAGTCAAGCGCGCGTTTGCGCCGAAGGCATCGATATCGCGTTCGGGCGTGTAACTGCTGCCACTGCTATCCAAGGTAACCGGCGAGTACTTGAGTGTCGGATCGGTTTTCTCACCGAACTGGTACGCGCCCTCGATCGAGTATTGCCAATGGTCGGCCGGCGTGCCCGTGATCTTGGCGCCCACCGTGTAGATCTCCGCGTCGTCGCCGTTGGAAAGCCCGGTCTCACGGTTGTCGCGCTTGTAAATGAAGTACGGATCGATCTGCATGTTCTCGATCGACTTGTTTGATAGATACACAACCACCCCTTGCTCGGTCTGTTCCGTCGCGGTGTATGGCGGGTTGAAGTTGCCGGACCTGTCTATGGTCGGTATCCATTCGTCGGGGAGCGCGTTCTGGTAGAGGTAGATGACATCGAGCTTCGTCTTGATGTCGGCTGCGTCATACGTAACCCGCACGGCATCGAAGAAGAACGTCCACGATCCGTCGCCGGGTGTTCCGTCAGTCATGAGCCACCAGTTCCACGTGTCGC
The DNA here is from genome assembly GCA_034677645.1 of Verrucomicrobiia bacterium. Taxonomy (GTDB): domain Bacteria; phylum Verrucomicrobiota; class Verrucomicrobiia; order Limisphaerales; family J093; genus JAAYVR01. The sequence goes on along the minus strand of JAXDCU010000356.1, from coordinate 977 downwards.
CCAGCATAATGTCCTGGCGCCCGCCCGTGATCGTCATGGGCAACCCGAATGCATTGGCCCACTTCACGTTCAGATTGTCCACAATCCCATACCGCCACTCCATGCCCTCCTCGCCCCTGTATTGCCCGGCGAAGGACGGCCTAAACCACTCGCGCGCCTCATTCGACAAGCGGACATTGAGGCTCAAATCCTTCGCGGGGACGATCGACCCCCAGATACGGCTGCGCATGCGCAATACATCCTGCTCATGCAGCGGGTCGGCGTCACTCAGGGTAATGAAGTTGTCGCCGTACTCATTCCGAATGCGGAAGTCGGCTCCCCACGAGAACCAATCGACAGGTTTCTTCGCCTGGTTTGCGAACCTGTCGAACGCGCTGACTGATGGCGCTGGCCCGGTCCCGGCAGGCGTAGGAACAGGCACGCTGATGGACGCGCTCTGCGCCAAGGCTGGCAACGCGCCGACCGCGAGTAAGGCTGCGGTGATGAGGGTGTGGGTTAGGCTTGGGCTCATATCTTTCATCCTAGGTTCGTGGCAAGAGCAAAACCACTCTCGGCCCTGGCATGTGGCCCGCTGGCCACATTCGCGCAAGGACTCTGGCGCCTTATACACACTGCGCAAAGCCAATGTCTAGCCTTTATTTTTTAAACGGCCGGACACAATCAACTGCCATCCCGCGGAATCCTCGATGCTAGCCGAGATTCCAACAGACAGTAGCAGATTACAGAAAGGTAGGGCGCCACCCCGCGTCTGCGCGCGCGCGCCGCGCAACAGAGCCGCGCGCGTGAGCAAGCGGTCCTGAGCACGTCACCGGTGCCAGTCACGCTGTGTTGAGTCACGTGTGCCTGCTTTGGGACCGCTCCCTTACGGTCGCGGCTCTGAAACTGCGGGTCGAGTTGGCCGGCTGGCTGGTCCTAGCCCGACTTTCCGACTTATGATGAGGGTTCTGTGGTAAGCGTTTGGAGGTGAACCGGTTGCG
>JAXDCU010000355.1:0-5160 GCA_034677645.1 Verrucomicrobiia bacterium | reverse complement strand
GAGGACGGCCTGAAGAACGTCGAGGAGTTCCAGGCTCGCACCAAGGCCAACCAAAGCGACACGGACGACGACGGCCTTGATGATGGGCCGGAATTGAAGACGTACCTGACAAATCCGCTTGTCGCCGACACAGACGGAGACGGCCTCAACGACGGCGCCGAGGTTATCACGCACAAGACGAATCCCAATGTTGTGGATACCGACAGCGATGGCCTGAGCGATTTCGATGAAGTTGACACCTACGGCACTAAACCATTGGTCAAGGACTCCGACGCCGACGGCTTCTCGGACGGGGTCGAAGTTGCGCAAGGCACGGAACCCAACAACCCGGCAAGTTACCCCAGCAACGCCGCGCCCACCGGGACTGCCATCATGGGCATGAACAATGCAATCGACAATGACGGCGGGACACTCATATTCCACTACAACGCGGGAGCCAACCTCAACGACGGCAACCTGAATTCGCGGGAGGACAACTGGTCCGGGCTGCAATATCAGGAGCAGAAAATCAGCTTTGTTGGCATTGTCTGGCCGGCGGTGCTGCCCACCCAGGTCAAGAGCGTCACGTTGACCTTGGCCACGTTCAGCGATGGAGGTTGGTTCGGGATTTCAGGTTATGGCCCCGGCTCGGGCGGCATGCTCTTCGCGGCGGATTTGATCGAGCCGACTGTTCAGGTCTTAATCGGGGGCGACACCAACTGGACTACCGTGAGCCATACTTCGGACTACTTGACCGCATTGGACTACCACGGCATCGGCAGCACAAGCGGTGTCAATCCAACCAAGGTGACGTCGGTGTTCACCCTCGACACGCCGGCTGACGCCGTCAACGGCATCCGGATCATTGGCGAGAACGGCGGCAAAGCGGGCCAGGACGCCAATGGCTTCCTCGGCGTATTCGAGATTGAAGTCACGGCCGGGATTGCCAACGACTCCGACAACGACGGCATGGATGACGACTGGGAGCAGACTCATGGACTACAGATAGGCATCAACGACGCCGCCGCGGACCCCGATAAAGACAACTTGTCCAACATTCAGGAGTTCGCCGCCAATATTGATCCGCAGAAAGCCGACACCGACGACGACGGCCTTACTGACGGCGCCGAGTTGAACGAACACAACACCAATCCGGTTCTTGCCGACACCGACGACGACGGCTTGAGCGACGGACGCGAACTCAACACCGTCCACACCGACCCATTGGATGACGACACGGACGACGATGGTCTGGACGACGGCCAGGAAGTCGACGTTTACCACTCCGATCCGACCAAGACCGACACTGATGGCGATGGTTTCGGTGATGCGATCGAGGTTGCCCTCGGCTCCGACCCTGCGTCAGGCACTAGCAAGCCAGATAACATCGCGATTATTGGCCACGGCATCATCGGCGTCAAAGAGCCTGGTGACACCGGCCTCGAGACTCCATGCGCCAATGCCGGCACGGTCGAACACATCAACGACCTCGACGTCACGACACGCGTTGACACTTGCGGCGGCGGCCAGGTGGCGAATGCCAGCTACGTTGGAATTCTCTGGGACCAACTCGTCACCGACCCGATCGTCCGACTCAAACTGAGTCTCGCCGTCTTCTTCGATGGCGGCTGGTTTGGCCCGAACAACCTCGGACCCGGCACTGGCGGCCATCTGTCCGCCGATTTCCTGACGGAACCGGTGGTACAGGTCAGCGCTGACCACGGCGTGACCTGGACGCCTGTGGCCCACACGTCGGATTACATGACCGCACTCGACGGCCATCCGCTTCCCACAGTTGACTTCGGCCTGCCCACAACCGCTCATGCGACATTCGAGTTGAGCGCGCCCGTGTCGAACATCGACGGCATCCGACTCTTGGGACGCGAAGGAGGGACTGCGACGGCTGGGTTTCTGGGCGTGTTCGAACTGGAGGTTGACGTAGGCGGCCAGCCCGAGCAGGTCACAATTGTGTCTGTAGCAAAACAGGGTGAGCAGTTCCAGTTCGAGTTCGACTCGCAGGCGGGCGTCACCCACATGGTTGAGTACACGGCATCGCTCCCGGCGGGTGAGTGGCAGAAGCTGACAACAATCGTAGGCGACGGCACGCGCAAATCTGTAACAGACACCGCCGTTGGAACGCGGCGATTCTACCGAGTGACAAGCCAGTAGCGAGCGGTTTGGAGCAGAGTACTGTCGCGGCTGGCCCGGTCGACCAGCCTGCCGCGACCGCGGCGCAGGCAAGTCAAGCTCTGCCTTGGTGCTCATCCGCGTGTTCGCAGTATTCCGTGGTTGGGCGACTGCATGGACATGGCTAAAGGCGGCTCCTGGCCAAAAATGAGAATTGCTGTCTCGCTCGGGTTCATGGTTCGCCCACCGCAAGCGTGACGTCCTCCCAGAGCCGCTGTCCATTCACCGCGTTGGCCATGATTACGATGCCAGTGCCACGCCGGCAATCAAACTCGCAGTAGCAGCGAAAGCCCGTCCAGTAAGTAGAGGAAGCCTTCGCCGGAGTAGGTGAAGCGGGTGCCAGGCTCGTGCAACAACGGCAACGGGCCGCCCTTCTGCCAGCCGTTGGTCCGCCAGTTCGGAAAACCGGTCGTGTGCGACAACACCATCCGCGCACTGATCCGGCGGTGACGCGGTTCCTAGGGCAGACACGGCTTGTCCAGGTAGTCGGCCAGCGAGCGCTCCTGGTCGAGCTTGCCCCGCTCCACCAGCTTGAGCGCTGCATATGCCATCAGCAGCTTGCTCATGGAGGCGACCTCGAACACGGTGTTGGCGTCCACGGGTTCCAGTTGGCCGGCGCGGCGCACGCCGTAAAACCGCTCCCACGCCAGGCGCCGATCTTCGATGCCCACAATAGCGGCGGCGGGCACGTGATACTGCGTCATCAGCTTCGGCGCCAGCTCGTCGAGAGCTTCGGGCATGGGCTTGCTCGGGCGGAAACGGTTGGCCTGGTTAGTGACTGCCCGAGCCGGCATCGCCGCGATGATGAGTTTCATCAGTCTGCCAAACTCGGGGCGGTCAACCCGTGGACCGTCTTTCTTGTCGGTGTCCACCCGGTGCACGACCACCAGGTCCAGAGCCGGCGCAATGAGGATGTGGTGCCCACCCGCGCCGCGCGCGGAGAACGTGTCCGGAGGCAGTTCAACGTTCTCGAGATGTCGTCCCTGCCAGTCCGTCCACCAGAGATAGCCGTAGCCGGCATGCACGACGCCGTTCGTGGTCGTAACCGCCGAGTGCGCGCGCGTGCTTTCCGCCACCCACTCAGCCGGCACAACCTGCGGATCGCGCCACCGGCCGTGGCGGAGAAAGAGAAGACCGAAGCGCGCCATGTCGCGCGCAGTCATGCGAAACACGTAGGCCGGATGAATCGAGTCGCTACCCCGCACGTACTGTGTGTCCTCGAGGCGAAAGTCCTCCATGCTCAACGGTTCCGCCACGTAGCGCCTGAACGCCTCGAACACGCTCATGCCAGCCGCGCGTTCGTAAATAGTCCCCAGCGCGTTGAAATCCCAGTTGTTGTAGTAGTAGAACGTGCCAGGCGCATGGCTGCCACGAGCCGGTCTGCGCGCCTTCATCGCTTCGGTCTCGTAGAGCGCCGGGTGATAAACGCCGGACCGCGCTTTCAGCAGGTCCGCCACCGTCGCTCGCTTCTCGGATGGCGTGAGCTGCGGTTCGTTGTCATCCACGCCTAGTTGCTCCAACGTATTGGTCAACATGATCGTGCCCGATGCGACACAGCGGCCAATGAGCGCGTTGAGAAAGCTCTTGCGGATGGAGTGGACATTGAACCGGTTCGTCGTCGCACCCCAGTCATCCACAACCCTGCCTCGATGGACGACGAAGAGCCCGGCCGTACCTATCGACCGCGCGCAGGCATGCGCCTCGGCCAGCTTGTCCGCGGCCCAGCCAAATTCCTCGGGGCGTTCGACCTTCTCCCAGTGTTCGCGGGGAAAAACCGGAGCTAACGACGCTCCTAACGCCAAATTACAGCAGCTCAGCGCAAACAGAGGCAGCCAACGTGCCTGCCGCCGAGCGGATTTCGTGCTCATGGCTCGGCCTTGGGCGACCACAGCTTCGGGTAAGGCCCGCGCGATACCCGCTCGACAACCGGTGCGTCGGTGAGCTTCCGCGGCACACTCGACACATAGCCGGGAAAACCGAGAGCAATGTCGCCCACTTCGACCATGAACGCGTCCGGCAGTTTGCCTGGGAGACGGCCCTCGTGGTAATCGCCCGTCTGGCGCATGAGGACATGGTACCACATCACGTCGCGCCAGGCCGGATCCTCGGTATAAGCGTACCAGGTCCTGACGACCTGCACTTTCGCCTCCCCGCTCAGCTTGGCGCGGAAGATCGTGCCGTTGCTCTCACGGCGGTGAGACACATCGCTGATGCTAGTGACTGGCCGACTGTCGAACACGTGGGCCACCCACATCATGAAGTCCATGTACTGAATCTCGCTGAAGTTCGAGTGGTTATAGTTGGGAATCATCTCAACGGTCATCGGGCGCCGCAACCGCTCCTGAAGTATGTTCACATTGAACATCCGGTAGCCGTCCTCGTTGGTTGCTCCCAGATAGAACACCGGCGCCTCCACCTGCTCCTGAAAGAACGCGTGGTGAAACGAGAGATGCGGCTCAACGCGGTCTGTTCGATACACACCCTCATTCCCCATGATAATCGCCGACGCAACACGCGCGTCCATCGCCGCGGCGACCGTGGCGCTTCGCCCGCGCTTGGAGTGGCCGCCCACCACCGCATGCAGAGCATCGACCCCCAGGAATTGCTGCAGCGCATTCATGGCTTGGATATACACGACCGCGAGCTGGCAGTTCATGTTGTAGTAGTTCTGGCCAGTCTCCTTGGCAAGCCGACCCAGAACACCAATGTCCTGTTCAATATCGCGCCCGTCCGCGTATGTCCCGGGATTGCACAGGACAAATGTCGGGTAGCCGGTCCGCGACGCAATCGGCTCGCCATACTTGGCAACGTGGACTGGGTAGTAGTCGCGTCCGGGAGAACCAATGATCACCACTTTTCCTTTTCGCGCGTGCGTTTGATTCAGAGTGTTGTCAGCAGGCAATAGTATCGTGCATGGATGTCCCCACTTCTTGCCCGCCAATTCCTGAGACCAGAAGTGCGCGGTCAATTTCCGCAACCTTTTGCTCGGGTCCG
>JAXDCU010000354.1:0-7328 GCA_034677645.1 Verrucomicrobiia bacterium | reverse complement strand
GCCCGCGCACGGCACGAGGACGACGGACGCCACGTCCATGAAGACAGGCAAGTCCATGTAGCGAAGTTTGATGATGTTTAGGAGCGTCTGCTGTTTCCACGAGTTGGCGATGGCCATGCTGTAATCAAAACGGTCCGCGGCGACAGTCTTGGGACCGAGGTTCCTGCAACCGGCCAAAGCCACCGCGCCAACGAGCGCGGCCATGAAGAGCTTTTGTTTGTAGATGCTTGTCATGGTTGTCTCAGGCAAGCCTTACTCACAATTGGATGGGGAGCGAGACTAGGCGCGCCGCGGCGAAGACGAACGCGCCCAAGCCCAGCGCCAGAACGGCTCGCCGGATCCAGAGGGCGTCGAACTTCGCTGCGGTTCCGCCGCAAAACAGGGCTGTGGCCAGCAACACGGTGATGAGCACGTAACTCCGGGAGGTGCGTCCGGCCTCGCCCGCCTGCTGCCAGAGTCGCTGGCTTGCCGCCTCCGCCTGCCGCGCGTCCTCAAGCAGGCGGGGCTGGTACAAGTTAGTCACGAATGGATGTGGTGGTGCATTTGGGTGCTCGAAGGGCTGGGTAGTCAGCCACGCCTCGAAGGCCTTCTTGGCTTCGTCACGAAAGCGGTCGGAGTAGAAGCGCGCGAGCGTTTCATTAGAACCAGCGCGAGCGTTGAGGTACTGGCTGAACAACAGCACATCCGCCAGTTTCAACTGGTAAGACTGAAGTTCAAGGGCGACCGCAGTGCGGCCGGAACCGGCGGACAGGTTCATGGTGCGTTGCGACACGCCGCCCCAGGCGGCGGCCTGAAACGAGCACCAAGCGGTTCCCACTGTTGCCAGCGAGAGGAGCAGCAAGGCCACGGGCTCGAACAGCCCATGCTTTGAGGGCTCTTCCGAGGCCGTCGGGGGATTCCTTGGTTCAGGCTTGGAACTCATGTCGTCCACATGGTCCGTTCTGGGGCCGGCTGGCCGAGACCCACTCGGCTACAATTCGGTGGCCCACGGCCAGCAGGGTCGGTCCGATAAAGATGCCAATGAATCCAAACACCAGCGCGCCGCCCAGCACGCCGAAGAGAATGAGGATAAACGGCATCGCGCTGCCCTGGCTGATCAGCCACGGTTTGATGAAGTTATCTACGGTGCTTACTCCGATGCCCCAGATCGCCATGAAGATGCCCCAGCCGGTGGAGCCTTCGTGAAAGAGCCACAGCGCCGCGGGAAGCCAAACCAGAGTCGGTCCAGCGGGCAGGATAGCGAGAAAGAAAGTGAGCAACGCCAACAGGCCTGCGCCGGGCACTCCCGCGATGAGGAAACCGAAGCCAGCCATTGCCGCCTGCACCAAGGCCGTGCCCAGGATACCGTACACCACGCCGCGCACCGTCTTCCCAGCAACCTCGAGCAGATGCTGGCCTCCTTCACCGGCAACACGGTCCATGCCGATGGACAAAACCTCGGCAAGCGCGGAACCGTTCTGTAACAGAAAGAAGGTGATTAGGATGCTCAAGGCCAATTCCAGCAGGCCGCTGCCGAGGATCAGGCCCGCTTTCAGCAGCCAGGCGCTGACCGGTTCAATGAAACGCTTGGCCTGGTCCAGCAGTATCGTGCTGTCGCCTGCCACGCTCTGCCATTTGGCGGTAGCGGATGCGCCGATGACCGGCATTTTAGCCAGCCAGCCTGGCGGGGCCGGCAGCCCGGCGTCCAGCCAACGCTTCGTCGCGGTTGTGAGTTCCTTAACATTATCTGCCAGGGTCGTCCCAACGACGACGAAGGGCAGGAAGATGACCAGCACCATCGCCAGGGTCAACAGCATCGCCGCCAGCGTGCGCCGGCCTTTGAGCAGCTTCAGCACCCGGCTGTACAGCGGCCAGAGCGCAAAGCTCAGCACCATCGCCCAGAGCAAAGCGGAAAGGAACGGGCGCAGCACCAGCAGGCAGCCGCCCAGTAGCAGCGCCAGCAGAATCACGCCGATGTTCTGCTCGAGCTTGGAGCGCATTTCGTCTATTGCCTTACCACTAGGCCTCCATTTGGATACCGTCGGAATCCGGCGCGGTTCACTGGGGCGAAAGCGTCCAGGTCGAATCCGGATCGTAGGCTTTCATAGACAAGGCCAATTTGCTGGTCTCGGGTCCGAGGTCCTTCTGATAGACCCGTCCCTGCTGGTTGACGATGAAGGTCATAATCCCCGACTGCGCGTATTCGGCGGGCCACGCCAGCAGCGCGAAGCCGCCGATCATGTTCCCGTTGATGACGTAGTCGTATTTGTGGCCGGGAGCGTGTTTGCCCTGGCGCTGAAGGATTTTGTAGCAATAACCGTGAAAGGGCTCGCGCGACGGGGTCGCGGCCCGGGCTTCGAGATCGTAGCTGCCCAGTTGGGCCTGTGCCACCAGCGGCCCCAGCGGGCTGAGTTCCCCATCCAGCTCGGTCGGCCAGAACAGACCGTCTTTGGTCCCCGGCGAACTCGCCAGGCGCTGCGCGTATTCCAGCACGGCGTCCCCATCGCGATCGCGGCTGGCGTATTCCCGCTGCGCATCGACGTAGGCGCGCATCACCCCAAGCACGGCCAACTCGTTCCGCCCAATACGCCGGTTAAGGAGTTCCTCCTTGCCGGCTTCGGTGTCGAAGAACCATTGCCCGCCCCGTTGGACGAGGGGGATGGGGAACGGCCAGAAGGTGGCTCCCACCTCGAGCACACATTTTCCAGTCGCCTCGCGAACGAGGCGGTGGGTCTGGTCCAGCGCGGCTACGAATGCCGTGAACTCGTTGGTCGCTTGCACGCGATCCGGGTTCACGAGACTCTCAACGGCCGGCCCGAAAAGGGGGCGCAAGGATTGCGGGTCCCGTGTCTTGACGGCCGCTACGAGGGCGGCGACGGCTTCCTCGGACGTAGCGAAGGCGCGGGCGGCATCAGCCGCCTGGGTAGCCCACGACAAGGCGACGGCCAGGGTCAGCAGCAAATAGCGCGGCACGACGGCCCGGAGGGGGTGGCTCAAAACCAGAGGGACGATTCGAAGCAGAGCTTTCATGATGCAGCTTGGTTTGGAAGGTTTCATCTCAAGTTCAGGCCAAGAGGCAACGTCACCGCCGACGGCCGCCTCCGGCGCGTCCACCACTAAAGCCACCGCCGCGCCCGCCCAAACCGCCGCCCGCGCTGAGGCCGCCGCTGCTGCGACTGCCGGCGCCCCGACTGCTGAAATCACGCGTACTGGCGCCGCTACCTATGCCTCCGAACGCACTGTCGCTCGAGCCCCGACCCGCCGAAGGGCTCGACCGTGCCGCTGGACCGAGCGAGTTGGATGACGATCGGCCGCCCAAGCCGGTCGTTCCCGCCGAAGGGCGAGCACTGGGAGGAACAGCGCCGGTTGAAGGTCGCGTGCCCACAGTGCCGGTGGACGGCCTAGGCCCGATACTGCCTGTCGAGGGTCTGGCGCCCAGGTTACCTGCGCTCGCGGACGTACCCGCACCGCCCGATCCCCAACCACGCGCCTCGCGGTTTGCGGTGGAGGCCGATGCGCCCGATTTGTTCAAGCGGCTCTGGTCCGGCTGCCATTTCTGCTGGGCGGCTGTCGCGCCCGAGCCGCGATTCGGGTTGACGCTGGTGTTCCGGTTGAAGCTGTTGTTGACGTTCCGGTCAATGTCCACGTTCACGTCGCCGTGATAACCGCCACCCCCCCACACGGCTATCCCATGATGACCGACATAGACGCCGCCGCCGTGCCAGTTACAGTTGTTGGCGATAATGGCACCCATGGCCATGCCCACGCCGAACGTCACCAGCGGCGCGACGGGGTCATACACGTAACCAGGCGGCGGGTAATAGACCGTCGGCGGATAGCTTGGCACGTACACGACCTGCGGATTGGCCGGCTGAATCTGGACCACCGTATTGGTCACCACCACCACCTTTTCCTCGACCGTCTTCTCAACGACCATGTTGGTAACCGTCACGACCTGCTGCGGCGAGGTCTGGAGCGTGCCCGCCTTCTGGCCCTTGCCTCGCATGGACTGGATAGCATCCATCACGTCCTTGTCCTGGGCGAGAAAAGCTTCCCCGAGTTGGATGGTCCACGGAAGATCGTCATTTAGTTTCTTTATGGCTTCCGGTATGCGCGCCACGGCTTTCACACTGGCGTCCCAAGGCTGCTCGTCCAGCTTCGCGAGGTTGTTAGTGTCCGCCACGAAGCGCGCGGCCTGGACGATTTCCAGGGGATAGACGGACGCCGGCAGCACGGTCGCGAGGAGCGGATCGGGATAGAGTGCGATGGGCGCGACGAGTTTCTCCAAGTCCGCTCCGCTGAGCTTGGCCGGTGCGGAAGGCGGCGGCGCGGGGGTGGCGGCCGGCACGGCCGCCGGGGTCTGCGCGGGTGGCGGGTTTCCGGTGTACACCGGGGGTGGCTGCGCCTCTTGCGCCAGACCCAGCCAGGACACGTCTATCAAGACAGCCAGACCGAGCCGGCACCAACGCTTCGATCGGTTCAATGTTTTCATACGAACAGTGTGAGCGCCAACCCGCCGAGCGGTCGTCCCACAGGGTTTCGTGCATCGTTTATCGGATCATCCACGCGCGGGGCTCAGGGTTGTCCGGTCTTGATCACCGTGCGGAGCGCCGGCATCTCGGCGGCGATGTTCAGGTCCATGAACAGCGCCATCTGGTGCTCGACTTGGAGGAATTGCGCGGCGCGGGCAGGCGAAACCGCCTTGGCGATCTTCTTCTGGTATTTCTTCCAGAGATCAAGGCGGGCTTGCACGTTCTTGAGCCATTGCTGCGCCATCACCTCGGCCGCCTGGTTGTCCAGCGTGCCTCTGGCGCAACGTTCGCCGAACTCGCGGAGCAGCGCGATCTTCTTGTCGGCCACCGCCGCCAGTTCCTTCTCATACTGGCGGTACACCGGCCAGAACTTCTCCGCTTCCGGGCCGGTCATTTGCAGGACCTCGTTCAAGGTGCGGACTTTGAAGGCGTTGACGTCCGAGCGGAACGTCTCAATGACGGCGCGCAGGTCGTCTGTCGCCGAGGTTGTCGTGGAGGTCTGACCCAGCGCCACGAAGCTGCCCAAGCTCAGCAAGGTAGCGACCTGCAGGCAAGTTAGGATGGTCTTCATTTTGGTATCTCTGTTGCTGTGGCTATTGCCGTTGTTGTGGTCCAGTGGGGTCACTGGTTGAGTTTTGCGTCTTTCCAATATTTGGTGCCCTGCACGGTGGCCTGCAGTGACAGGCCGCTTTCGGTGAATTGGTAGATTTCCATCCCGCCGCTTGTGCCGGCGGAGGCGGAGGTCTTGTCGGCCGCGCTAGTGCCCGCGCGTGAGTCGGTCGTAGCTCCGGCGGTGACCGTGCCCGCCTTGAAGTCCACATTGGCCTTCACGCCGCCCTCGGCAGACGCGCCCGCGTCCTTGTACTTGGCGGAGGCGTCTCCCTTGCCGCCGAACTGCCAGCCCTGCTCGACGAACTGCTGCATCACCTTGGCATCGTTGAATACCAAGACCACGCGAAGGTCCTTGATGCCCAAGCCGACGCCGCCCCCCAACGAGGCAACGCACATGTAGATATCCTTGTTCACCTGGTTGTCATGGAGCACGCCGTAGCCCCGCCCTGAGGCCAGCATAAACAGATTCATGTCCGTCTGTTTGAAGGTCGCAAAGCCAGCGGCCTTGGCGATGCGGTTCTTCAGATCGGGCTTGGTGTTGTAGAGATCGGCCAGCATTTCGTCGCGCTGCTTCTGGATAACTTGACGCTTTTCTTCCGGGCTGTCGCCCTTCGGGCTGAACAGGCCGGCGCGAGGCGAAGTCGGCAGCAAGAGGACAACGCAACTAAGCAGCGCCAGCCCAAGGCGGCGCGACGGGGCAAGGGACGTTTTCATGATTGAGATTCTGGAGTTGGGTCCAACCGGTTCAACGTTGTCGTGGGTGGGGAGTCCGTCGGGCGGGTGGCTTCACTCGGCGCGCTTCGTCGGATGACATGTCGTGGTTTGGTTTGAGAGTGTTCTTGGTTCGGCCCTGTGTCGGACCGCTTGAGTCTCACGGCGCCGCGGCCAACCAGGCGCGAGCTTGGGCCAGCTCGGCGGGAGGGAAGTACTCAACCGGGAACTGGCGGAGTCCTTTGGCGGCAAAGAGGACTGCCAGGTCTTCCCATTTCTTCTCGCCCACAATGGCCATCCTCTCGATGAACGGATCGCTCCCCACCTGGAAGGAGAGATCGCCCCAATCACCGCCCCGCTCCCAGCCTTGAAAGCCCTCGGCCAGGACCAGAATGCGCATCCTGCCCTGTCGCTGGAGGATTTCGGCGGCGCTCTTCTGTACTGCGCGCAGTTCGGGTTGACTCAGTTTTCCAGTGAGTCTCACGGTCAGGATGCCACCGGTGGCATCTTGGATTTCAGCACTCATAGTGTGGTATCTTTGCCTTGGCCTCTGTCGGTGCCATGAGAGCCGTCAGTTCGGTATTTCTCGGGCCCGCAGGTCCTCCCCTTCAGGGCATCCATTCGGTGTCCGTGGACTGGAGCATCAGCCGCCGGGCGCGGGAATACTCGAAGCACTTGCGGCATGACGGTCGGTCCGGGGGGCTGCGCTTCCATTCCCAACTCACTTGGCATCCGGAGACAGCGCCTTCTCCATCTTGTCCATTTCTTTAAGAGCGGACTTGACGGCTCTGTTAACAAACTGGTGATTCCAGTTGGCGCTACTGACCGTGCTCTTGATCGCCTTGACACCGCCAGCGGTAACGTCGGCGGCCAGGGCCTTCTGGATATCTACCAGGTCGGAGAGGAAGGGCTTGAACTTTTCGCCGGCCAGCCTGAGCGACGCCTCCACCTTGTCATAACTCACCTTGACGGAGTCCAACCGCTTCTGCGCCTTCTTTTGCAGAGATGCGTTGGCGATGCTATTGACCGTGCTCTGCCAATCTTGGAAGTACTTTCTACCATCACTGCCCATCCATTGGACCCGCGTGCCGGTCCATGCCGCGGCGGCGTCGGTCTTGGCCACTTCGGAACAGTAGGTGGTGTAGGCAGGGCGGAGGTCGCCCGTCTTCTGTTTCGCAAGCGCATTGAGGGCGTCAAGCGTGGCCTTGAGCTGCTCGTCGGTCCGGGTCGTTTCGACATGGGCGTCCTTGATGCTTCTGGCAAGTTGTTCCTGGTTGGCCTGCGTGGTGGAAACCAGCAGAGTGGCCAGGCCGACCACAAGCAGAGTGTTCTTTTTCATAGTGGATGATGTTGATGGATGCGTTTGTTGTTTTGGTTTTCCTTGCCGCCCACTCCTACTTCACTTCTCTCGTAGTTGGGTTGGCGGTAAGTCTGCGGTGTCAGCATTTCTCCGGCACATGTCTTTGGCCTTTTGAGCGACGCCTCATGGTCGTA
>JAXDCU010000353.1:0-2608 GCA_034677645.1 Verrucomicrobiia bacterium | reverse complement strand
ACTCATCCATAGTGACCGTGAATTTGTATTTTTTCGAGGTTTCGTTGAGACGAACCTTCCGGCCGCTTGTTGGTACATCCCAACAAACAACTTTGGGGTACTGAGAAGGATAGTGTCCATGCGATTTATAAGAATAGAAGTTTCTTTCGATTTCGATGACAGCACCACGAAGCGGCTCGCTGTCAGCATCTTCCTGGAAATTCACCAAAAGGTCTGGGCCCTTCGTCGCGCCAACATAACCCAATGACTGGAATCTACTGAATGGAAGTGCTCCAATCGCTTCAAGCTTCCATATCAGAGCATTCACTTCTTCTTCGTTTTGGGGTTCTCTCAACAAGAGTGTAGAAGTGCCGTCATCAGCTTGAAACACAACCCAATTTTGTTCTGCAGATTCAATGCTGCGTTTTTCTTCAGCGAGGTGATCCGCTGTCTTTCGACGCTTTTTGGTTTGTGGAACCGACCGGAATTGTTCAAGGTACTCCGGTGAGGTCTCCAAATTTTCGAGCAGTTGGCCGACCGCTTTCCTGAACTCGACGGTCTCTGCCGAATCAACAAGATCGCTCCGTGAGATATTCATCTCGGAACTTAGCCGATCGCATTCGACAACAAGACAGGTATTACCCTTCCCTGGATAACCTCGCAAGATACTGCGTGCGCCAAATTCCTCCATATCCAGCTCGAAGTAGGGAATACCCCGCGATGAAAGGATCAGTCCTGTGTTTAGTCCGTCTTTCTCCAATCCATATTGAATCGCGTCCCAACACAAGAAGCCCTTCAGGTTTACGTGGCCCAGCTTTGGCCAATCCGTGACAATATTGACGAGTAGCCTCTTCTCCTCCTCCACGTAACGAACACCTTTAGGCCACTCTATATTTCTAAACTCAGGAAAGCCGAAGGGGAGGACTTCCTCATTTCCCAGCACAGAAAGTGTTATGCGTGGAGGATTCGCGCGTGGTCGAGTGAAGCCAGCGAAGGTACGATGAAGCAAATAGGAGCGGATTTCGCTTAACGAAAACGGGCTCTCTTGCCGGTGAGGCGGATGCCCGATAACGCGAATTCGAGTTCCGGACTCGCGATCACTGTTGGCATAGTCGCTTATACGAGGTTTAGGCAGCAAATTACGTTCCAGAGAACTCCATGGTTCGTTGACCGTCACGTTATATTCTGGGTGAGTGCCAAAGCGAGTCTCTACCTCGACTCTGCGTGACTGATAGGCAAGCTTAGACCCCAGCCCTTTCCAGGAAAACTCATCTGACTCGGAGCCGACAATTGCGCTCATCCCTAATCCGAGGAATCTATCCAAACGTCCCGGCAGTTCCGGGCGACCCGTGAAGTTCATTCCACATCCATTGTCCCTAACTTCGAAAATGTGGCCTTCTCTATCTTTGGTATATGCGATTTCGATCTGTGTTGCGCCTACTTCCCGCGCACCAGCATTGGACAGGAGTTCCCGGATCAAGTCAAGAGAGTGCTTTCTCTCTTTAATGAGATTCTTGAAGATCGCGATGTCATTCTTGAGAATGTCAAGATCTGTTGAACTGCTTTTCATGAAATCACCAATCGTCATGGCACGGTCCTCCAAATGGTTACTCGCTCATCTTTAACAATTCATTCAAACCAACGTTAACGCTGGCAATTGGGAACTCTGGCTCACGGGTGAACGCGCCCCGCACGTAACGCGGCGGGTGCGCTCGCCCATCGTCATCGATTTCGACAATCGCCAGGATGCCGGAATCAGGCTGGTTGCAGAGCGTGCGGATCTCGTTGAAGGTGATCGTCACGGTTTCCGCACCGGCACGACGTCCCTTGACCTCGATGAAGCGCAGTTGGCCGGTCTGCCCGTCGCGGCTCTCGATGTCATAGCCTAGGTTGTCCGCGCTCACGTCGCGCGGGGAGTTGCCCAGGGCGATCTCCGTCTCCATCACCGCCTGCATGGCGATCTGCTCGGTGATGCGCCGGTCGCGGATCTCGCGGGGTAGGTCCTCGCCCCACAACAAGCCCGCAGGCACAATCAGCGCTCCGCCCACGATCACCGGTGGCGAGGCCGCAATCTGCCGCTCCTGTTCGAGCTCCTCCATGCGCCGCCGGAGCCGCGCTTGGAGGTCATCTGCCCGCTGCCGCGCCCGCGCCGAGTTGATCTTCGCATTCGGGCGCCCGGCCTGTTCCTGCCGGCGCAGCTCGTTGGCGCGGAAGTCCCAGTAATTGATTTCCTTGGTCAGCCGCTCTTGCACGGCGGCGATAGTCTTGTCGATCAGCTCCTCGCGCCGTTGCCGCACGCGCGCCAGGTGGCGCGGGATCAGCGCCTCGATGGCGTAGCTGCTGGCGACAGTCTCCAGGTTCTCCCCGGCCAGCCACTCGGCCTCGAGCTGTGGTTGGACCTGGGCAATCTCCTCCCGGGTCGCCGGGCGATAGTCCAGGTAGGGCGCGCTGCCGGCATTCCGCACGTGGCCCTGCGCGTCGATCTCGACGAAATGCACCTCCTGCGAGATCAGGCGCTGTCCGTTGCCGCGCGCCGGGCGCGCGTCGTGGATGCTCTGCTGGAGGTAGAACAGCGCGCGCACCTCGGTGCTGGCGTCGGTCGGGTCGACCAACACGGCGCCGCGCTTGA
>JAXDCU010000352.1:0-9676 GCA_034677645.1 Verrucomicrobiia bacterium | reverse complement strand
GTCCATGAACCAGATGCTTAACCACGAAGGCCGCGAAGACCACCGAGGAAGAGCTAATAGGAACCTCCGTGGTCATCGTGCGCTTCGTGGTGATTGTTTTGTCGGTTCATGGGGAGGGGAGAGAAGCCCCACTGAAACTGGTTGGTTTCTGAGCGGCTCGTTCTGCGCTTCACGCGGCTGTGGCTGATGAGCTAACGTGCGGGCAGCGACGTATGCGATCACGGACCTTTTCAACGGAGAACATCTATCCGCGACGCTGGCCGTTGGTCCGGCGCCGCGACGTGTGGTTCCCCACATGGCGCGGCTGGTTGTGTGTGCTGGCGCTGTTGACGTGCTCCGTCATTTTGGTCGGGCGAGGGCTCCACTCTTTCCTGGCCGTCTCGGCGCCGGTTAACGCCGATGTGCTCGTGATCGAAGGTTGGGTGCCGGACTACGTGCTGAAATCGGCAATCGCGGAGTTCGGACGAGGTCACTATCGGCTCATGGTCACTTCAGGGGGGCCTCGACCGCGGGGCTATGTCACTACGCGGTTCCCGACTTTTGCCGAAGAGAGCGCCGCTTCGCTTGTCGGACTCGGATTCCCGGAGACCAACATCGTCCAAGCGCCTGGTTTATGGACGCTTCGCCGACGCACGTTTCACAGTGCCGAGGCTGTCCGATCAAAACTCGCCGAGCTAGGTGTGAAGCCGGCCGGACTGAACGTGATCACTGAGGGAACGCACGCGCGCCGGACCTGGACGGTGTTTCGCCGCGTTTGCCGGACGCCTCAGAATGTCGGCGTGATTTCCTGTCCATCCGAGCAATACGATCCGAAACGCTGGTGGGCGAGCAGCGAAGGCATGAAGCTGACATTGACCGAGGCGATTGGTTGGGTCCACGATTTCGTGTTCAGATAAGCTTGCGATTCGCGTTGACCGCGCGCGGGGCTTCTCTACGTTTGCTTGCCGTCATGTCCTCGGAAAGTCCAGCTAGCAAACCGGCTGGCTGCGCGTTTGTCACAACGCGATGGTCAGTCGTTTTGAAGGCTGGCGAGAGCGACTCACCGAAAGCCCGCGAGGCTTTGGCCAGCCTGTGTCAGGTTTACTGGCGGCCCCTTTACGCTTACGTGCGTAGGCGTGGTTACCAGCCCGCGGACGCCGAGGACCTCACCCAGGAGTTCTTCGCTCGCCTCCTCGACCGTAACGATCTGACCGCGGTGAGCCCGGAGCGCGGCAGGTTTCGATCCTACTTGCTCGCCGCCATGAATCACTTCCTCTCGGATGAGTGGGACAAAGCCCGCGCGCGCAAACGCGGCGGTGGACGGGTGATTCGTCTCGAAACTAGCGTTGCGGAGTCGGCTTACGCTGACAGCCACGCGGATGGGCTCACAGGCGAGACTTTGTTTGACCGGCGCTGGGCGATTACGGTGCTGGAGGAAGTTTATCAGCGGTTGCGTCGTGAGTATGAACGTGAGGGGAAAGGCGCGCTGTTTGAAACCCTGCGGTTCTCGCTGATGGGGGAACGCGACGCCGCTCCTTACGCCGATCTCGCCGCGGAGTTGAGGATGAGCGAGGGCGCGCTGAAAGTGGCCGTGCACCGACTGCGCCGGCGTTATCGAATGCGGTTGCGCGAACTGATCGCAGAAACGGTCTCGTCATCGGGCGAGGTCGAAGACGAACTGCGTTATCTGCTGCGCGCGCTTGGCCATGGTTGACGGTGCACGGACTGAACCGGAGACGAATCTTTGGATGTAACCTTTGCGCGGGTCTTCCTCTGTATTCCATGGAAGAAGAGTCATGAAGACGCCAAAACACTGTCCGAATTGCGGCGGACCGCTACCTGCCAGCGCACTCGATGGCTTGTGTCCAGAGTGCATGCTCGAGGTCGGTATCGTCCCCGATTCCGTGCCAGAACCCGCGGTCGGCTCGGGCAGCACGGTTGTTGTCGAGGAGGCGCATGGGCAACCGTTGATTCTGCCGGAGATTGGAGAGCGGTTCGGGCGCTATCGTGTTCTTCGACGATTGGGCCGTGGCGGAATGGGTGTGGTGTACGAAGCGGAGGAGACCGACTCAGGCCGCCGCGTGGCTCTCAAGGTCATAAACCAGAAACTCAGCTCGCCGCATGACAGGGCGCGGTTTCTCCGGGAAGGCCGCCTTGCCGCCTCGATAAACCATCCCAACTGCGTATACGTATACGGCACCGAAGAGATCGAAGGCACGCCAGTGATCGCTATGGAATTCGTGACTGGCGGCACGCTTCAGCAACAACTCAACGCTCATGGTCCTTTGGCCGTCGGGCGGGCCGTGGACGCGATTCTTCAGGTGGTGGAGGGGCTGGAAGCCGCTCACGACATGGGCATCCTGCATCGGGACATAAAGCCGTCGAACTGTTTCGAGGACGAGCAAGGAACGGTGAAGATTGGCGATTTCGGACTTTCCATATCCACATTGCCTCGCCCGGAAACGAACATCACGGAGTCCGGAGCCATGGTGGGCACGCCAGCTTTCTGTTCGCCCGAACAGTTGCGCGGCGAGGAGCTCAATGCCAGGTCGGATATGTACGCCGTGGGCGTGACACTGTTCCAGTTGCTCACCGGAAAGCTGCCGTTCGAAGCCGAGACGATCGCGCAGCTCGTGGCCAATACACTCGAAAAACGCGCGAAGTCGCCCGCCCAGCTTCGCAAGGAGGTCCCCGCGGGTCTGGCGCGCGTCATTCTTCGCTGCCTGGAAAAACAACCATCGGAACGCTACCGCACGTACGCGGATTTGCGGCGGGCGCTGCAGCCATACAGCTCAACGGCGCCAACTCCGGCGACATTGGGGCTGAGGTTTCTGGCTGGAGTAGTTGATCTAATGGCCATCAGCATCGTTGGCCAGGCGGTCATACTCATGACCGTGGGCGATCCGTTCGCCATACTTGACTGGCTGGCGAAGGATGATATCCGCGGTTGGCTGATATTCATGCCATGTTTCGCGCTCGTGGTCCTGTACTACGCGCTCAGCGAGTGGCGCTGGGGTGCGACGGCGGGCAAGGCGCTGTGTCGACTGCGCGTGTTGCGGGCGGATCGCAACTATCCGAGTCTGGCGCAGGCGTTGTTGCGTGCGTTGCTCTTCGTCGCCGTGCCAATGGCGCCATTTTGGGTGTTTGTTATTGTCACTGGCGATCCACTGGCCATGGCCGAGCAATCGCCGCGAGTCTACGCGCTGAGCTTCAGTTACCACGTCCTCCTGGCTCTGTTGTTTGTGACAGCGAGACGGAGGAACGCATTCGCGGCGATTCACGACCTGGCCAGTCGGACCCGCGTGGTGTCGCGAGCCGCCTGGGAGCTGCGCCCCGCCCTCGACACCATCGAGCCACAGCCCGCAGGTGTGGAATCCAAACCAATGGTGGGCCCGTACCATGTGATCGAGCCGTTGGGCGGTGGCGGCGATGCCGAATGGGCCGAGGGCTACGACCTGCGTCTTCTGCGCCGCGTTCTTTTGCGAATGGTGCCGGTTGGGACGCCGCCGTTGCCGCCGCGTCTGCGTCAGATTACGCGACCGGGCCGTTTGCGCTGGTTGACCGGTCGACGCGATGCGCTTGAGAACTGGGACGCATTTGAAGGTTCAGGGGGCCAGGCATTGCTGAAACTCGCGGAACATCCACAGCCATGGTCGCGGGTCAGGTTTTGGCTACATGATCTGGCGGTGGAACTCAGCGCGGCGGAGAAAGACGGCACGCCGCCTCTCGTGCTGGCGCTGGATCGAGTCTGGATCACGCGTGACGGCAGAGCCAAGCTGTTCGATTGCGACGCGCCGGGAATCGGCGCAGGGACCGTTTCAAGCCGTGTTGTCTCCTCAGGAACACAATCGGCTCAGGCCGCTGACGCGAGAAACTTCGTTCAGCACGTGGCCGCGGTGGCGTTGGCCGGACGGGCAAAGGAGGGGGCTGAGGTTAGGGCTGTGCCTGGCATTCTTCCTCTTCATGCGCGGCAGTTCCTCGATGTCTTGCCCACTGCGACCGGTGCGGATGCGATCGCGGCGGCTCTCAAACCGCTTCTGCGGCGAACCGCCGATGTCAACCGGATGCGGCGTGCCGCGGTCGTGTTAGGTTGCGTGGCGTTGCCTTTGTTTATGACCCTTGCCGCTGTTCTGGGCATGTCACTGATGCAGCGCTGGCAGCGGCAGAATCCCGGTTTGATCGAACTGAGCAACGTGTTGAACACATGGAAGGCAAAGAAAATGCCGTTCATTCCCAAAGACCAGCTCCCCAGCGACCGTCTGATAGGCGTGTACATCGCGGCTCATTATCGCGCGGTCATCACGAATCAAACGATTTGGTCCAGCGCAATCGCCAGGGCACTCATCCCCCGTGATGCGCGAGAATTTGCCGAGCAGAGCCTTGACCGAAACGCCTCATGTGCGCCCGACGAGCTTGCTGAAGCCGGGAAACAGCTGGGGCCGGTGGCAAACCAGTTTGGAGAACCGTCCATGCCTACGCCGCGGTTCATCGGACCGTTCCTTCTCTGGTTTGGACTGCTGGCTTACGCCGCGATTCCGGCTTTCATTGCCGCGCTACTGTTCCGGGGCGGACTCGTGTTGCGAATCGCCGGCGTGACGTTCGTCCGACGCGACGGGCGAAGAGCTGGCCGGATGCGATTGTTGTGGCGAGGTGTAGTGGCATGGTGCCCAGTGGCGGGAGCGCTCGCACTAGGTCTGGAAGCCATGGAGAGCAAGTCGGTGATGACGTCCTTGCTGACTGGGTTGCTGTTGGTGGTTTTGGCTACATGGTCGTTGTGGTTGCCGAACCGCGGACTGCAGGACAAGTTGGCGGGGACATGGCCAGTGCCTCGCTGATGACATAGTGCAATTGGCTTGCCCTCGGCCAGCAGCGCTTCTTGAGTGGGTGGCGACGCGGCCAGCGGTCGCGCCCTACCTTTCGGGACATTTTCACTTCAACGCATCATAGGGCTGGACCTGCCCACAGTCGAAAAGCCGGCGGAGTTGTCTTGCCGCCTTGATTAGTCTGCTGTAGTCTTCACTCACCACAACATGAACCCGCGCGCCTTCAAAGCTTTCGCGGCAGTACTTGCGAGTCTTCTCGTTGTTTTCAGGCCGCTCGCAGCCTCAGGCTCGCGTCCGAACATCGTCGTGATACTTGTCGATGACATGGGCTATTCCGACATAGGCTGTTATGGCGGAGAAATCCGCACGCCTAATCTCGACGGGCTCGCCCGTGCCGGCGTTCGTTTCACCCAGTTCCACAACACGGCCCGGTGTTGTCCAACTCGCGCATCACTGCTCACGGGGCTCTATCCGCACCAGGCGGGCGTGGGGCATATGACGGAGGAGAACAGGGATGCGAGCGGCAAACCGTTGCCTGGCTACAGTGGGCGGCTCAACGACAATTGCGTCACAATCGCCGAGGCGCTCAAGAGCGCGGGTTATTTCACCGCGATGACCGGCAAGTGGCATGTGGGACAGAACCATGGGGTAACACCGTGGGATCGCGGTTTCGACAGGACGTTGACCGCGGCGGCGGGAGGTTTCTATTTTCCGGATTCGCCGCGAGCACAGTTGTTTTACAACGGCAAAGACGTGGGGACGAGAGGCGCGCCTCTGCCACAGCAATGGTATTCGACTGACTTGTGGACGGAGTACGGATTGAAGTTCATCGATGAGGCGCGAGCTGCGCGGAAGCCGTTCTTTCTGTACGTGGCGCACAATGCACCGCATTTCCCGCTTCAGGCGCCTGCCGAAGACATCGCACGCTGGAGGGGCGTGTTCAAAACCGGTTGGGACAAACTGCGCCAGGCGCGTTACGAACGCCAACTGCGGATGGGACTTATCGACAAAGCATGGCCGCTGTCGCCGCGGCCCGCTGCCGTTCCTGCCTGGGACAGCTTGAGCACGGAAGATCAGGATCGATATGACCATATCATGGCGATCTACGCCGCTGTGGTGGAGCGCATGGATAAAGCCGTCGGGGCTCTGGTGGACGGACTCAAGGAGCGCGGGGAACTGGACAACACGCTGATTCTGTTCATGAGCGACAATGGCGGGAACGCGGAGAGCGGCGTGCGAGGCAGACTTGAAGGAAGCAGTCCCGGCGACGCCATGTCGACGGTCTTTGTTGGCGAGTGCTGGGCCGCGTTGAACAACACGCCTTTCGTCCGATACAAGCATTACACTGACGAAGGGGGAATTGCGACGCCGCTGATCGCGCATTGGCCGCGTGGCATATCTTCCGCGCGCAAGGGGAAGCTGGAACCACAGCCGGGACACGTGATCGACATTATGGCGACGTGCCTGGACGTGGCCGGCGCGACTTATCCCAACGAGTTCAAAGGCAAGACTATCACCCCACTGGAAGGAGTAAGTCTGCGTCCGGCATTTGAAGGCAAACCGCTGGGGCGCGCGCGTCCCATCTTTTGGGAGCACGAAGGCAATCGGGCCGTGCTCGATGGGAAATGGAAACTCGTGGCGCTGGCTGGCCAGCCGTGGCGACTCTACGACACCATCAGCGACCGGACTGAACAAAACGACCTGGCCGCGTCGGATCCGGCCCGTGCCAATGAGCTGGCCGCTGAGTGGGACGAGTACGCGGCTCGCGCCAACGTATTGCCGCTTGGCGGCTGGCGGAGCAACGCGGCCCGGAACAGCTCAGGCCAAAGGAACCTTGCGCTCAGCAAAGAGACAAAGTTCGAGCTAAGAAATGGCGATCGTCTCGACCGCGCCCACGCGCCGGCGATTGCAGGACGCGGGTTCACAATCACGGCAAAGTTCAGTGCTGAGGAACCGCGGGGCGTGATTGTCGCGCATGGGGGCACGGCGCGCGGTTACGCGCTGTTCGTGGAGGATGGGAACCTGGTTTTCCTGGTCCGGGCGTCGGGACAGGTCGCCCGCGTCGCCACGGAGAAGACCGTGAAGGGCGGGCACACGGCGACCGCGCGTCTTGACCGCAGTGGGGCTCTGAGCCTGACCGTCGACGGGCAATCCGCCGTGACCGCCAGAGCCCCAAGCCTGATCGAACAAATGCCAGTGGACGGATTGGAAGTGGGCAGCGATGAAGCCGGTCTGGTGGGCAGCTATACCACGGAAAACCAATTCAGCGGCACGATCGAGTCTGTGCGAATAGAGCTGGATTGAGTTTCTTGCATTTGTGTGCCGTCACCATGGGCCGATCTCAGGTCAGACGAATATGCGATCGGTCAGAGTCCCGCGACTAGGTGACTACCAAGAGCAAAGAGCGGAATGATAATCTCGGCCGAATGACACAAAGTACCAGGTGCGCTCAACACAGCGTTCACCAGGCGGGGGCGATCCGCTCCACAACGTACCCGACACCAGCAGGTTTGTGTCAACCACCAGCTTCACTACGGGCGCGGTGGTGCCATGGGCCGGCCGGTTGTGGGTGGTCACGCACGCACCTCACAGGCCGCAGGGAAGCTCGGACAAGCTCTACGAAGTCACCAGAGACTTGGAGCAAAGCGCAAGGCCTGAAAGCGTCGGCGGCACTCCGGCGAACCGGATGATTCACCGCGAGTCAAATCAACTCGTCGTCGGACCGTACGCCATCGATGCGGGCCGGCACGTGCGTGTGATTCCGTACACGAAGATGTTTGGGCGTCACACTGGAGTGGCGCGGCATCTTGGCGACCCGGCGCGCCGGGTTGTCTACGCCACGATGGAGACAGGATTCTACGAACTGGATGTCACGACGCTTGCCGTGAGTCAACTGTGGACTGACGAGCAGCGCAATCAAGGCCGACACGCGGACCTGCCTGGCTACCACGGCAAAGGCTTCTATTCGGCCCAGGGACGCTACGTCTATGCCAACAACGGCGAGCACGGAGCAAAGGCGCTTGGCAAGCCGCGCGGCACTCTAGGCGTGTGGCGGGACACGTTGGTGAGACGGGGCGAGCCCAGCGACGCTTGCCTTGCCACAGGCTACGACCGCAAGCACCGCACGGTCTTCCACAAGAGCGGCGGTCTAGTGTCATTCAATTTGCAGACTGATTTCGTTGGGAACAGTGCTTGGGCACAGGTGACGCAATTGACTGTTCCAGTTGGCAGGGAACTGGTATACCGTTTGCCCGAGGCGTTTGGGGCGTATTGGCTTCGCCTGGTCGCGAATGACAACACGGTCGCTACGGCTACATTCACTTATGATTAAGTTGAACTCTCTTCCGCGCAGCGCTGATGTCGCGCTGCTCGTATTGCGTCTTTGGTTGGGGCTCTCGCTTCTGCTGCTGCACGGCTGGGGCAAGCTCGTCGGCTTCTCGGGAATGGCTAGCAAGTTCCCGGACCCGCTCGGCGTGAGTCCGAAGATAAGCCTCGGACTTGCCATTTTTGCCGAGGTGCTCTGTTCCGCGCTGCTCGCGATCGGACTGTTCAGTCGTCTGGCCACGGCCGCGCTCACGATCACGATGGCTACCGCTTTCTTTCTCGTGCACAAGGCTGCGCTGACGGGGCCGAATGGCGGCGAGCTGGCGTTTGTGTACCTCGCGGGTTTTGTGGCGTTGCTTGTGGCAGGACCGGGAAGATTCTCGCTCGATGAGAGGCTGTGGGGTCGCGCGGGGCGATAGGATGGGGGCGGAGACGGCTGGGGAGCGCGCGTTTCATCGCCGCGTTCCGGGGTGAAGCTTCACGTGAGGGGGCCTTGAGCCTCGGCCTCACATCAATTAGAGTTCTCCTGTATTCGCGGGTTGTGCCAGTTCGGTAACGCTTCGTGCGGCGGTAGCCAGTTCTGGCCCACGCTCGCGCAGTTGAAGCCTATGCCGCTCTACGAATACGAACTGTGTGACGGGGAAGGAGCATGCGTGGCATGCGGTGGTCGGTTCACGCTGCGCCGGCCAGTGGACGCGCCGGAACTCACTCGCTGTCCGGCTTGCAAGAAGCGTGTGCGGCGCGTTCTCTCGACTTTCAATACACCTAAGGTTCTCAAGCCCGTCTCGGTCTCGGACGCCAAGAAGGCCGGATTCACCGTCCTGAAGCGACTCGGAAAGGGCGAGTACGAACGCCAGTAGCACCTGGGGAAACGCCAACCGAGTTTCTACTGGCCATTGTGCTCTTGATCGAGCACCGTATTCCAAACAGATGACTCCGTTTGAGCAACTGAAACGGATCGTCAAGAAAGCAGGGCGCCGCCGTCGCGGTCTGCGCGCGTGGAATGCTTTCTGGACCGGGTTTCTTGTTGGAGCAGGAGTGTTTTTGGGGGCTTTGGGCGCGTACAAACTCCTCCCGCTGCCGATGACGGTCGTTGGGACGGGCGGCGCGCTGGGCGTGGCTGCTGCTTTCCTTGGTTTGATCATCGGCGCGTGGCGCGGCGAGATACCACTCGCAACGGCGCGCTGGATTGACCGTCGCCAGCAACTTCAAGAGCGTCTCAGCTCGGCGATAGAGCTGGCTCGAGACGTGAAACATGGAAGATGGGGCGAACTGCTGCTGGAGGACGCGAACCGCCACATCAGTCTCTCTGACGTCCGGCGGATTCTGCCCTACACGCTGCCACGGTCCAGCCTATGGGCGCTGCTTTTGTTGTTGCTCGCAGCGGGTCTTGGATTCGTGCCCGAGTACCGCGGCGAGTCGTTTCTGCATAAGCAACGTGAGACGGAGAACGTTCGCGAGACCGGTCGTCGTCTGGCTGAGGTAACCAGGCGCGACCTCGAACGGCGCGCCCCGGCTCTGGACGTCAGCCGTCGCGCAGTCGAGTCTGT
>JAXDCU010000351.1:0-18041 GCA_034677645.1 Verrucomicrobiia bacterium | reverse complement strand
TTGCCCATTTCAACTGCGTTTGGTTGAATCGCGATGTCGGTATTCTTATTCATATGAGCTGGTAGTTGTACCGCTTGCCAGGGCTCGACTGCCAGCTCTCATGTTATCTACCGCACGGTTCATGGCGCCAAGGCGTGTTCACAGGAACAAGGAGGCTTTCCATAAACCGGTAGGGACCGATTCCACTCGATCCCTGACTTCGCCCAACAAATGGGGACGCGGTGGAACGCGTCCCTACCGCGCGGTTCAAGGTCACAAAGCCTGTTCGCGGAAACAAGGAGCCTCCCCACGAAGACTGACGCGCTCCGACAGCTTGGCCCGCCCCAGTCAGTCCATACAATCCGTGGGACTGCTTTGCCCGGTAGCGATGGTTACAGGTTGGGTGCGGTTCGCGCCAGACGGATGTAGTCCACGTCGTTCGGGTCCCACGAGGCGCCGTTGAGCGGATTGATGGACGGTGAGCCGCGCTTGGACAAGGAGTCATTTGCCGAGTATTGCTTGTTCCAATCCCGCAGACCCGGTCCTCTCCAGCGGATCGTCTCGGCATGACCATCCAGGAACGAGAACGTGCCAGCGCTGCCGTGGCGATTTGAAGGCAGATTCCACACGCCTCCCTCGTCCAGTCGGTTGAAGCCAATTGCGCCGTTGTCGATGCTGACGTGGTTCTCCTCGATGAATACCGAGGTGTCGGACGGATTGCGGACCTGACTCAGCCGGTGGGCGATGAGCCCAACCAGGTCCGACATGCTGTCATCGAGGTTGTTGCCCAGCCAAACGGACACTGCATAAGAGCGGTTGTGAAGCACCGTTGCCCCACGCCCGACACCCATAATGAACGCGCGGCTGGTGGGGCATTTGTATATTCCCACCGATGAGTTGTATTGGTAGAGCACGCCATTCTTGGGGTCGTTCTCGTAAGAACTTGTGTAGGCCTGGACGTTGCCCTGAATCCAAGCCCGAGCGCCAGGGCTGGCCACGCCCGACACTGAATTGTCCATGACCTTGTCTCCATTGTCGGTAGCGTAGCACTCGTAAGCCACCTGCA
Source organism: Verrucomicrobiia bacterium (assembly GCA_034677645.1). Classification (GTDB taxonomy): domain Bacteria; phylum Verrucomicrobiota; class Verrucomicrobiia; order Limisphaerales; family J093; genus JAAYVR01. The sequence continues at coordinate 16,996 of JAXDCU010000351.1, read as the reverse complement.
ACTGCTTGACGTTGTTCATGCAATGGATTGCTTGGGCGCGCGCCTTGGCCTTGCCAAGGGCAGGCAGAAGCATCCCGGCCAAGATCGCAATTATCGCGATGACAACAAGCAGTTCGATCAATGTAAAACCACGGTCCGGAGTTCCGAAAAACGCGCGCGTTCCCGACCCACGCCACTGCGTTACATCTGTTTCCGCATTCATCATCGATTCATTACACATAGCCCCGAAAGCGCCCTGGCGCAAGCCATTCGCGCGCAAATCTGTCTTGCACTTGTATCCTAAAATGAGCTAATCTTCGGAGAATCGCATAAGGATCCTAAACCCTTGAACACATCCCGGAAAATGAAACGGTCATCTAATCCTTCCCGTGCCGCTGTTGTGCGGCTGTTCTCACTCGTCCTGGCTTTGGTGGGGCTGAGCTGGATTCCAATCGCGCGCGCGCAGTCATATGCGCTCACCGAGCTCTGGCACGTCATGCCCGACGCGGCAGAGTATTCGTTCATGAATAGCAGCAATAACCTGACCCGGGGTTTAACCTATAATCCGGTTACTGACCACGTGCTGGTGGTCAGCCGAACCGATTCCAATGCGATTCACATTCTAAAAGCGGACAACGGCGCGGTTTTGGGCAAGCTCCCATATGATGCCGACGTGGTCAAAGGCGGGAACTTTCCCGTGAACATGATCGGCGTAACCGATGACGGCGTAATTTACGTGGGCAACTTGACCACCGCCGCCACGGGCGGACACGACCCGTTCAAGCTGTACCGCTGGGCGGATGAAGCTGCGTCGCCTCAAATGGTCTATTCGGGCGACCCTTCCGGAGGCTCCACCATAGGCGCCAATCCACGGCGGTTTGGCGACTCAATCGCCGTGCGCGGCACGGGGCCTAACACGCAGATACTGCTGGGCACTTACAACCATGCCCTTGGCTTGTTGACAACCGAGGACGGAGTCAACTTCACGGCCGCGTTGATCGCGACCGACAACGCCTGGCCACAGGACTCGCGGTGGGGCGTGGCTTGGGGCACGGGCGACACGTTCTGGATCAAGCAGCGGAACGGCGCGCTCAGAAAGATGAGTCTGGACATAGCCAACCGCGCAGCCACAGCCGTCAATCAAATCGACGTCGCGGCAGCGCAAGGCGGGCCATTGGATGTGGACTTGGGCCGGAACCTGGTGGCTATCATCGACACCGCCACTCATGCACTCCGGCTGTATGACATTTTCGATCCCGCCAATCCGATTCAACAGGATACGGCACGGAGCTTCCCGATGACCGGCGCTAACCTGAACGCCACTGGCGCGGTGGCGCTTCGGAACGGGAAGCTGTTTGCTCTGGAATCTAACAACGGTATTCTGGCCTATTCGCTGCAAGAGATTACCTTGCCCGCCACGATCATGGCCCAGCCGGCCAGTGTAACGGTTTGGGAAGGGGCAACCTATTCGATAACGGCGGGTTATGGAGGCACGCATCCGATTTCGTTCCAATGGCGATTGAACGGCAAGGACATCCCGGGCGCGACTGAGTCGAGTCTCAAGCTCGCCAACGTCAGATTGGATCAGCAAGGCGCGTACAGCGTTGCGGTCAGCAACTCTCTGGGCGAGGACGTGAGCGCGGCTGCCACACTCACGGTCGCGCCCGCGGCTGGGTCGACCCAGACGATGAATGTTGGGCAAGTACTGGCTGGCTCTCGTCCATACCTCACCTACAGGCCCGTTGGTGATACACTCGCGGGCTATCGTGGTTACGGTCTCGCGATCAATCCCGTGACGACAAACATCATCATCGTGACACGGCAAGACCCGACCAACCTGATCGCGGTTATGGACATTGAGGGCAACCACCTGCACTACATCGACTATTCAGGGATGGGCGTGCCCACGACCGCCAACCCAATGAATCGGGTGGATGTCGCCGATGACGGCGCCGTCTACGTGGGCAACTTGGTCACCGACGCTACAACGAATCCTTTCAGGGTCTACAGATTCGGTGACGACAGCGCGTCTCCGGCGGAAAGGTTCATGGCATACAGCGGGGACCCCGCCAATGGCGCGGCCAATCCGAGCGTATGGGGCCACACCTTCTCGGTCCGCGGCGCTGGCCTGAACACGGAAATCTTGATTGGCTCGTCGTACTCCAACTTCAAGACCTTCGCTATCCTGCGTCCTGATGAGTACTATGCCTTCACTTCCACCTTGATCACGGTCCCCGACGCGCCGGCGGGATTCTGCGGATTGGGATTGGACTGGGGACCGGGCGCCAACACTGTCTGGGGCAAGATGAGCGGCGGGCAACTATACCTGATCCAGTATGATCTGGCCACTGGCGCCGGCACGGTGCTCTACACCTGCCCGACCGTCCCGACCATTCCGTCCGCTCTACGGTTTGTTCCGTCGTCCTTTACAGGTCTGAAGCATGATCCGGTCACGAAACTGTTGGCTGGTTTGCAAAACTTTGACGGCGGTGAGAATCCGTTCAGGCCGGTCAGTTTGCTTGTCTATGATGTTGCGGACACAGTGGCCGGTCCGTTCCTTGTGGATCAAGAGCCATTCCCGACCTACAACTCGGATATTGAGTTCACTGGCGTTGTAGATTTTGGCAAAGGGTACCTGGCCGCCCTCGGCGTCAACAACGGCGTCATGATCTGCAAGGTGAGCGACGAATCAATTCGTCCGCCGAGGATACTCTCTCATCCCGCGAGTGCGATTGTCGACGAAGGGGAGACAGTCAGTTTCAGTGTAGTGGCTGATAGCACTCTGGCGGGTCTGACTTACGAATGGTATCGCGACGGGGAGATTGTTCCCGATGCAGCCGATGCGACCTTGTCTCTCGATAACGTGGAGACGAGCCAGGCGGGAGTGTACGTCGCCCGCGTGTCCAACACCAGCGGCTTCAGGGACAGCGCGTCCGCAACCCTGACGGTTATTGGCCCATTCGCAATCCTGGACGTCACGTCCACCGCGGAGGCCGTCACGCTGACATGGGAGTCCGTGGCCACGATGACCTACCAGGTTCAGTCCGGGGCGACACCGAGCGATAACTGGACCAACATCGGAGACGTCATCACGGCCACGGGTGCAACGGCATCATATACGGACATGAACCCCGATCCGAGCATGCGCTTCTACCGTGTCGTGAGGCAGTAGATCAGTTCAAGACCAACATGTTGGTTGGAGTTTGGGGCGCTGGCTTCAGCCATACCAATTCCTTTGAACGAAGACAAAGCGCCCGGTAACATCCGCTCATGAAACCAACGGGTCATCCTCGGCGCGCATTTCTCAAGGGGCTCGGCTTGGCGGTGCCGGCGATTGCCGGAGGCGCCAAGCTCGTTGCTGCTCAAAACCAGGACAAAATGACACCGGCGACCTCGGAGCCGCGCGAACGAGCAAATGAACTGGCGGCGGACCTCGTGATCATCGGGGGCGGATTAGGTGGATGCGCGGCGGCGCTGGCGGCGGCGCGGAACGGGTTGCGCGTCGTCATGACGGAGGAAACGGATTGGATTGGCGGTCAGCTTACAGCGCAAGCTGTGCCGCCTGACGAGAACCCGTGGATAGAGACATTCGGCGGGACGCTGAACTACCTGAAACTCCGCCAGCGTATTCGCGACTACTACCACCGCAACTACCCGCTCACTGCCATGGCGCGTGCCGTGCCATACCTGAATCCGGGCAACGGCTCGGTCTCGCGGTTGTGCCATGAACCACGGGTCGCATTAGCCGCGTTGACGGAGATGCTTGCTCCTTATGTGGGCGGCAAAGCAGTGCGGGTTCTTCTCCGCCATCGCGCCGTCGACGCCGCCATGAACGGCGACTGCGTCGATGCGGTGACGGTGGAAAGCCTGGAGTCCGGCAATAAGACGGTTTTGCGCGCCCCATTGTTCGTTGACGCGACTGAGTGCGGCGATTTGCTGCCGTTGACGAAGACGGAGTACGTGACTGGGGCTGAGTCGCAAAAGGAAACTGGTGAGCCGCATGCATCGGCGGAAGCACGACCGCACAACATGCAGGCGTTCACGTGCTGTTTCGCAATGGATTACTTGCATGGCGAGGACCACACAATCGCGAAGCCACGTGAATATGAATTCTGGCGCGACTTTGTCCCCAACCTCACGCCGCCTTGGCCTGGCAAGCTGCTGAGTCTCGTGTACTCGCATCCGGTCACGCTGGATTCGCGCGACTATGGATTCGACGCGGAGAAGGCGACCGGTTTCTTTTTGTACCGCCGGATTATTGACCGGAGGAATTTCATCGAAGGCACCTACGCGGGCGATATCACTTTGGTCAACTGGCCGCAGAACGATTACTTGCTGGGTAGTCCGTTCGAAGTGCCAGCCGAAACCGCCGCGCGCCACATTCGGCGCGCCAAAGAGCTAAGTCTTGCGCTCCTCTACTGGCTGCAAACCGAAGCACCGCGCCCGGATGGCGGTTCTGGCTGGAAAGGCTTGAGGCTCCGGCCTGACATCGTGGGCACCGAAGACGGCCTGGCGAAGTACCCTTACATCCGCGAGAGCCGACGGATTCGCTCGGAGTTCACGGTCCTGGAACAACACGTCGGCACCGACGCGCGCATGGCCACGACCGGCTTGAAGCGTGAGGATGTCACCGCGGAGAACTTCAAGGATTCAGTGGGCATCGGCAGTTACAGGATCGACCTGCATCCCAGCACGGAAGGTGACAACTACATCGACATCAGCTCGCTGCCCTTCCAAATCCCGCTCGGCGCCCTGATACCGCGGCGCGTCGAGAACCTGTTGCCCGCCTGCAAGAACCTCGGCGTGACTCACATCACAAACGGTTGCTACCGCCTTCACCCGGTCGAATGGAACATCGGTGAAGCGGTTGGGGTGCTGGCGGCGGTTTGTCGTGCTAACAAACGCCTGCCGCGCGAAGTGCGAGGCAAGGAGCAACTCCTGCGCGAGTTCCAAGCCCGGTTGACGCGAGACGGCGTGCCGTTGGCGTGGCCAAAAGCAACGCCGCGCTGACGCGGGCTATTGGCAGATTAACAAGTTGACGCATCCCGTTCGGGAGCGCAGCATTCTCAGTACAACCTTCAAGACACTAACAGTGTGTATGAAACAGATAATCATCTCTCGATTCCATCGATCCGCGGTCGCGGCTGCAGTAGTCGCTGCTCTTGGAGTGCTCGACGTTGTTCAGGCCGGCTTGAACGTGCCTTACGAGGCTGATGCATACACACTTCATCTTTGGCACTTTGACGATCCGGTGCTCGTGGACGGACTAACCAACATCTATGTATCTGACGCCGTGGCGAGCGGGGGGATTACATTGACCAACTGCGGCTTGCCGACTAACCTTGCCCCCCCATACTCAAACGCGTTTCTGGGTGTTCCTGGTTTCACTGGGCTAGGGACATGCCGAGAGGCAACTACAAAGAACTCCATCCTATACGGAGGACAGTTCGATGATGTTTCCCCGTTCTACGACCCCGCCACCGGCGCGTTCACATTCGAAGCGCTGGTTAAGCTCAACACCAGCCCTTTCAGTCTGCCTAATCACATGGAGATCATCACCGGAGATCGCAGCGGAGACATTGGTGTGCGTGGCTGGCAATTCCGCATCAACACCGCCGGGCAGTTGGAGTTCAACCTCCTGGGCGGCAGTGGGAGCGATAACGACTGGAAGGCGGAACTTCCAAAAACCGGTGACAACGCGGCTGTGGCTGGGCAGTGGTATCACGTTGCGTGCACGTTCACTGGCACGTACCCGACGAACTACGACATGCCTTACGAACTGAAGTTCTACTGGACGTTGTTGGACGTGAATCGGACAAGGGCGAGTCTGCTAGCCACCTTCTACATGACCAGAGGACTGAACGGCACGGTTGACACAGGCGTCGGAACGGCAGCTCCCTGGCTGGGTGTCGCCGGCAGCGCGCGGAATTACCCGGGCACCCTTGGCAACGGCGAGGGACTGACCGGTCTGATCGACGAAGTACGCATCAGCGGTGTGGCGCGAGCATCTGACGGAATGGCGTTTGTCACAGGCGGTGCGCTGAATCCCCCCAGCTTCAATGTGCAGCCACCCTCGAGTGTGGTAATTGGATACGGCAAGACCCTGACAATCCCCACGATTGCCGTGGGCACCCCGGAGCTTCAATACAGTTGGCAGTTCTCGGCTGATGGCGGCAGTTTTGCCGATCTGTCAACCCAGACGGGGAATACTCTCAAGGTTGGCGACATCACATTCGACGCAACCGGAGCGTATCGGCTCGTCGTCGCCAACGCGTACGGCAAAGCGACAAGTGAAGTTGCGCAAGTGACGGTTGGAGCAGCCTTCTCGGAGCTGTTCAACACGGGCGTGGATGCTTCAGGCGCGGTGGACGACGTGAACTTGCCGACAAAACCAGACCCGCACTACACGCTGTTCCGGAGTGCTGACATCAGCTACTTGGGCCCAGACGCGATAGTTTGGGACATGATTGCCTATCCGATAGCCAGCTATGGCGGCAATTTCGCCAACCCAGACGGCAAGTCACAGTGGATCGGGCCACGTGCCAACAACTATGTTTCGCCGGTCGGACAGTACATCTATCGGACTGTGTTTGTGCTCGACTCAGTGGACTTGACGAAGCCAGCCACTTTGTCGGGTATCTGGTGGGCAAATGAGATCGGAGACGACATTTTGCTGAACGGCGCGCCCACTGGAAACAGTATATCGGCCGAGACCTCGACTGCTGGCAAGTTCTCGGTTCCGTTTGTTATCACGAGCGGGTTTGTGCCAGGGATTAACACCCTAGACTTTGTCACGACGCGCTCCCCAACCGCGAATGGCTCTTATCAGGAATCCGCGCTGCGAGTTGACATGTCGGACCCAGTGGTCGAGCTCGCTGCCGTGGGACAGGCTCTGCCGCCCGGTAAACCGGTCATTCAAACTCAGCCCGCCAGCGTCACCGTTCGAGAGTACGGCAGAGCGGTGTTCTCAGTCGTCGCCCTGGGACGACCTCCGCTCACTTATCAGTGGTATGCGGACGGAGCGCTTTTGGCCGACGCGACCAGCCGCACTTTGACTTTCAATCCGGTCTACTCAGGAGGACAGGGCACAAGATTCTCCGTGGTCGTCAGCAACGATTCCGGCCCAGTAACAAGCGCGGAGGCATTGCTTACACTCACCGCCAACCGCCCGCCCGTCGCGGTCAACTTCAACCTTGTCACGTACACAAACACGCCGGTGGACCTTTCAATAATCGGCGCTGTGTATGGAGCTACTGACCCTGACAACGATCCGATCAGCTTCGTCACGTTCGATCCTTACGGTACGAACGGCTATTCCGCCGTAGTTCAGAATGGAGGCGTTCTGACCTACACACCGCCGCCAGACTATGTCGGCGCTGATCAATACACTTACTCGATCAGCGACGGCACGGATACTGTTCAGGGCTTTGTGGACATCAAGGTTGTTCTGCCAGTGGCGCCTGGCCTCGCCAATCCCGTAGTGTCAGGCTCCAATCTGATCCTGGCCGGCACCGGTGGCTTGGCGGGTGGCGGTTTCAGTTTGCTCTCATCGCCCTTTGTTGAGGCGCCGCTTGCTGAGTGGACCTTGGAAATCACTGGCGCTTTCGACGATAGTGGCGGTTTCAGTGTCACGACCGCGCTGGTCCCGGGCGTTCCTCGAAAGTTCTACGTCATCTCGGTTCCGTAGGACTGTTTGACATCGGACGAGTCTCCAGTTCGCGAGACCAAGCTGCAAGCAGTCGGGTAGTCTTTCCGTCGTGTTCAGTTTTGTGACGTTTCAGTGGACTGGCAAGACGGGTGGCCCGCTCCATGTGCGAACCTGGCTCCGAGAATGCGAAACCAGGAATCCTAAGCCCGAAACAAATCCGAACATTCAAATCGAGAAACTCCCGGAAACTTCGAAGGACGGAGAAGAATAAACAGTGCCAGTGAACCAACCGCCGCTCTCGTTCGTGAAGTTAAGCTGGAGTGTCATTGGAAACAGATCGGAATAGTAGATGGGCCACAGGTGTCCTCTGTAGATGCCTTGATCCCAAACGTAGCTTGTGACGGCGCCCGAGCTTGTGCCGATGGTATAAGCCCCCCCGCCGCTGGTGTCGAAAACCACCACCAACGTTCCCAGTCCTGAATTGAAGACCAGACGCAGGGTGCGGTTTGAGACCGCGCGCGGCGCCAGCGTTGAGGAAGGGTACCGCACACTGGACATCGCATAGTACCGACGCGGGCCTGTCATAGCGTACTGAACGCTATTCGATCCCGGCGCAACAAGGTCCACGGCCAACTCCGTACTCGTCCAAGTCGTCAGGTTGGTTGAGGCACTGATGAAATGCTGTTCGTACAATCGGTTAGTGTATGTGAGTTCGACCGAGGCCGGGCTTGCAGTGACGTGGAGCGCCCCAGGTGACACCATCGGCAGGCCCTGTGCGTTAATGTCAAACGCCTGTGCCGCCGGGCCGACGCGGCGGATCGATACCTTTTGCAGGACAACGTCCTCGATTGGCCTGTGCCTGCTGTCAGTGGCGACTTGGCCGATGGCGTTTACGACGGTTTGGCCGCTAGTGACACGCCCAAATATCGTGTACGATCCATCAAGCCAGGATGCGTTATCCACGGTGACGTAGAACTGCGCGCCATTGGAATTGGTGCCTGAATTGGCCATCGCAAGCACCCCCGGCCCGTCGTGTTTGAGCAGCGGCGTGATCTCGTCAGGGAAAACATAGCCCGGTCCATCCGTCCCAAGGCCATTGGGCGAGCCTCCCTGAATCATGAAGTTGGCGATGACGCGATGAAACGCCAGGCCGTCGTAGAATAGCTGGGTGCTGACGAAACCGCTCGCAACATTCAACCAAGGACGCGCCCCGGTTGCCAGACCGACGAAATTGGCCGTTGCGCGTGGAGCATTTGTGGAATCGAGTCTGCATGTGAAGCTCCCCATGCTGGTGGCGAAGTCCGCGTATATACCGTCACCCTGAGCCAGGGCCGTCTGCCTGCCGACACCCTCGAAAAGGAAAAGAGCCCCTGCAACAATGACCCGCGTTAATACAGTCGTTCTCATCGGTCGTTCCGCCTGATCCCCCGCTGCATGCCGCGTTATCGTCCGTGCGGGCTTTGGCCGGAGAACTCGGCGAGTGCGTGACTGATAGTCCACCGGCGTCTGGCTGGCCAGCAAAATACCCGATATCGCCGCGGGTTGCGCAATTCGAACAACTGTTCGCGACTGCGTGTCCAATACTCCAAGCTGTGTTACTATGAGTGCGAGGAGACTCCTAACGGCGGCTCTAGCGTTGGTGCTGCTCGGACTGCTGGCGTTTTGGAACTTCGGCGTAGGCTGGGGAAGCATTTACGTAGCGGCGCGCAAGGGCGACGTGGATGCCGTGAAACGTCGCTTGGCCATAGGCGTCAGTCCCAATTGCCGCCATCCGCTGAGCGGCGACACACCGTTGATCGAGGCGGCACGGCGCGGGCATATCGATACCGCCAAAGCCCTGGTTGAGGCCGGAGCAGATGTCAACCAACAGGGCGAGGCCTGGTACGGACCGTTGCACTGCGCGGCTTACGGCGGACACCTGGAAACGGTGAGATACCTACTCGACCACGGCGCGAGTGTGACTCTGTACGAGGGGCATGACAGGGCGCTGAACAGCGCGGCCCAAGCAGGCCATTTGGATATCGCCGAGATTCTCTTGGAGCACCAGGCTGATATTGACGCTCAAGGCGTGGACGGCGGCACGCCGCTCGAGAACGCAGTCTCCCGCGATCATCTCGAAATGGCGGAGTTTCTAATCGCCAAAGGCGCACAGGTCAATGCCCGGGGCCTTTACGGACGCACACCTCTTCATGCGGCGGCCTGGCGGGACGACGTTTCCGCTGGCAAAATGCTGCTGGAGCATGGCGCCAATCCCGCTCTCGAGTGCAATGGCCGTCCAGTGGAAGGGAAATCGCCCGAATTCCAGAGACTGCTCAGCTCATTCCGAGAAGCACCCATCAGAAAGTAGAGTCCCCTGGTATCTGAAGTCGATCCAAGAGCGCAACGTCGCCAGCTCTTTGACCCGGAAACGAATAAGCCACCGCACTCGACGCGTGGTGGCTTCAGACTGGACTGAGGGAGAGTCTACTGGTTCCTGCCGCCTCGGGCGCCGCCGGGGCCGCCCCGTCCGCCGCCACCCATGCCTCCGTAACTGCCCAAAAGCATGTTGTAGGCTTGCGCGGGTCGATTGTCCATCTGGGTCTTCTGCTCGTCCGTGAGTGTCGAGGCGATACCCTTCACGGCTTTGAGCCGAAGGACTGAGATATCCGTTTGAATCTTTGCTACTGCCTCCACCTTGGCGCGAACCGTTTTCTCATCCGCGCCAGGAGCGATCGCCGCCTTTATTGCCTCTTTTTGGGCAGTTGCGAGTTTCTCATTGAGTTGAGTAAGTTCAGTTTGCGATCCCTGCATGACCTCGCGCATCTTTGCCCGTTGGTCTTGTGTCAGCATGGCGCCCATGCCTATGCCTCCAACCTGCTGCGCCAGCGTCTGGAATCCGGCAGCACAGAGCAGGCCGGAAACCACCAGAATGTGTGTCACGAAAGTTCTCGTCTTCATTTTGTTGTTTAGTGTCAGTTTCTCGATCTACGAAATAGACTTTGGCCCACATGGGAAATAGCGTCAATTGGAAATCAGGGCTCTCTTTCGTGTGCTTCGTGTGCTTCGTGGTGAGACTAGGCGAGGATTTGGCCTCCAAGTGAACCGCTTGACGTTGAAGTCGGCAGAGACCATCATTGCGGCACAATCGTAAAACTCTTGAGCATGATCTATGGATAACATCTTTGTCGAATTCCACTACCTCGATGATACTGAGCAGAAGTTCGTGCACGCCCGTTTCCCTGCAATGCCGCGAGTTGGTGACTTCGTGACAACGCCTCCGCCGCAGCAGCGCAAGTACGAAATCGTTGAGATCGGTTTCGAATGCGAAGGGGCGCACGCGGATGAGACGTCCGTCATTCTAACGCTCCGGCACCAGAAAGCCGCGGGGACTTGACCGGCTTCGGACAGTATTCCCACGCAGGAATTCCAGTGTTGGATCGGCGCGGGGCGCCGGTCACATGAACGGCTGTTCCGGATTGTCAGGTTTGAGTATGCCGTGGTTTCGGGCACGATTGGTCACATGTCGGCCTTGAGAGCCTTCAACGACAGTCCATTGCCAGGAACAAGTTTCATGCCCGCGGTCAGGTCGACCCACAAGGTGACATCCTCTGGACCTGTTCCGGAGATCGTGACAGTGCCGTCGCGCGTCGCGTGCAGGTCAAGAACGTGGTCGTGCAGCGCGACCTGCGTGATCGTCAGCTCTGGCCAATCCGATGGCAGCCGCGGGTGGATTGAGAAACCGTCCTGTCGAGGAGCAAAGCCCATGAAACCGTACAGCATCACTTGCGGGACGAGGATTGACTCGAAGAACTCCCGGTCGAGCCCCAATCCTCCGGGGACATTACCACCTTGCAAGCTGCCGCGGGCAGGGTCCTTGCCGTAGTAGGCGCGATACCCGCCCTCTGATTGCGTTTCATCAAACCACTTGATGATCGCGCCAAGGCGCGCTGAGGCAGCGTCTGGCCCAGCACTTGCCAGAATACGCATGAGGTCATGATACGACCATCCCAGAACAGCGCCTCCGTCCTGGACTTGATACCCCCACGGGATCGACTCCGGGTTGGACCAGGCCCAGAAGTAATAGTCGATATTGCGCTTGGTCGTTGAGCGCGGGCCGAAGCGCCAGTGGTAAATGTCCTGGCCCGTAGAAGTGTCGCCTTCGACCGTTCTCTCGCCGCTCAACCAGGCGTGAATGGAACGCGCCTGGTCAGGTGTCGCAAATCCATAGTAGACCGCCTCGTTGTTGAGGAACACAAAGCCGTAGTCATGCGTGTTCCCGTCCAAGTCCACCGTCCCGAAGCGACCGGTTTTTGCGTTCCAGAATCGCTTTTGTCCGTAAGCTCGGACTTCATCGGCATGTCGGCGCAAATCGACCGGGTCAAAAGCATCCGCGCCTGTCGGAACGCACCATTCTGGATGCAAAAGGACTTGCTCCTCAATCTCAGCGAGGTCGCGCACGGCGTCTTGGTAGTAGATGGTTGCCAGGGCGTCTTCGCCGCCGAATGGGAGCAGGTCCCAGTAGTTACTGCCAATGCCTTCGCCATTGATGATCTGCTTGACGCCATCGACGTATCTCACCCCGCTTCGCCCTTCGTGACCAGGCCAGATCGTATAGACACACCTGCGCGTTCGGGTGTCGAATTCCCGCTCCATGAAACGCAGAGCGCGCCGGAGACGACCGATCTGCTCGCGCAGGAACGTAATGTCACGCGTCCAAAGAAAGTAATCGTGAACTCCCCGAATGAAGTTCGAGTTATTGATGTTATGGCGGGTGTCACAAGCGGTGTGGAACGACTTAATGACGAGTCTGGCCTTGGCGGGGTTGTCGAATTGAATGCGGATGCCGGTTATGATTCCCTTCCATTCAGGCAAGCGGCAGACTGGGATCATCGTGCGGGTTTCGCCTGGCGCTTTCTCAAGCTCCCCTCCACTGTCGCCCGAGGGCATGAATAAGCGGGGACTGGTTTCGTGTCGTGCTGGTGAGAAGTAGGCGCGTCGGAGGGGGGAGAATTCGGGATGTTCTTTTGTCTTCCACTCAACGTAGCAGCTTGCGCCATCCAGTCCCGTCGCCCACCAGTTCAGTCGGAGCCAGGGCGATATCTTCGAGTCAATCGCGAACGGCGGCGTCTCAACCGAGGCGCCGGGCTCGATCAACTCGACGATCCAGCCGCTGTCGTTGATTTCGCCGGCTTTGCCTCCGCTGATTCGCCATTCTTCGCTCGTGGCCGCCGGTCCGTCGTAGCCTGCGATGCCTGTTCCGCGGAAATGCCACCCGATTCCTCCTGCCTGTGTCCAGAGCGGAAAAGGCCAACCCTCGGCGTGCGCCAAACCGTCATGCTGTTGCGTGTGGTTGTATCCCTCGTCGTTCATCGCGCGAGAGGCAAAGGCGCGCGCCCACTTCGCCCTCATTTCACGCGACTTTGCGCGTGAGATTTCCGGCCAAAGCGTCGACATCGGCATCCACTCGTCCCAGAGAGGAATCAATGGGCCAGCCGATTCGTAGTGCAGCCAGTAGAGTCGACGCAGTGAATCCATGGCCTGCTCGTGTCCAGGCACGATGAATCGCGGGAATGTATCTGGAACATCGGCTTCCGCAGCCGACCTTAGGTTTAGGAATAACAGCGCTATCAGCAGTGAGTTTCTGTTCATGAGTGCTCCGTTCCAGAACGGCCAGACCGTGTCCCAAGCCAACGAAGCGCGCAAGGCTGAAAGGGCATTTCCAGGTTGCCGATCGGACGCAAAGCGGAGAGTATCGAGTGTTGAACGTGATGATCCCAAAACCAACAACGTTCGGCTGAATGTTGCCTGCTCTGACGAGAAAGCGTAAACCAGTGCCAGTGCCCCTGACATGATCGACAACTCACCGTTTTTAGCGTCCTACCATGCAATCCATGAAAGACCAGAATCGCAGAACATTTCTCAAGAAGACCGGTGCGGTGTTGGCCGCCGGAGGTTTTCTGGACCTGACACCCTTGGCATGGGGAGCCAACGACAAGATAGTCTTGGCCCTGATCGGAGGGAGGAATCAGGGGCGTGCCGTGGCGCTAAACGCCATCAAGGACGGCGCTGAGATCAAGACCTTCTGCGATCTCGACGACTCAATTCTCAGCACGGTCGGCGAAACCCTGTCCAAGGCGCAGGGGAAGGAGCCGGGCTTGGTCAAGGATTTCCGCCGAGTGCTTGAAGACAAAGATGTCAGTGGCGTAATCATTGCCACGCCTGATCATTGGCATGCGATCCAGACGATCCAGGCCTGCCAGGCAGGCAAGGACGTGTATATCGAGAAACCTCTCTCGCACACCATTGCTGAGGGGCAACTCATGCGCGATGCGGCGCGCAAGCACAATCGCGTGGTGCAGGTGGGCACTCAGCGGCGCAGCACAGCCCATTTCCGAAGCGCCGTTGACTATGTCGCTTCGGGCAAACTCGGCAAAATATGTCTGATCAAGGCCTGGATGTGCCAGGTCCGGGGCAGCATCGGCAATCCTCCCGACAGTGAGGCGCCCTCGGGCGTCGATTACGACATGTGGCTTGGACCGGCACCCAAACGGCCATTCAACAAAAACAGGTTCCACTACAATTGGCGGTTCTTCTGGGACTACGGCAATGCCGAGCTTGGCAACCAGGGAGTCCACATGCTTGATGTGGCAATGTGGGGTATCCAGACCATGCGCGGCATTGACAACTGCTTGCCGAAACACATTTCCGGGACTTCCGGCATCCATTGGCTGGACGACGCCAAGGAGGTCCCTGACACACAGGTGATGACTTACGACTACGGAGACCTGGCGTTGGTGTGGGAGCTGCACAGCTTCCAGAACGTGTTCCCAATGGAGGGCACGACGTCGGCGACGGCGTTCTACGGCGCCAACGGCTCGCTCATTGTCGACGGTTCGGGCTGGAAAGTGTACACTAAGAAAGGAGAGCCTGCGGTTAGCGAGCAGTCATCCGGCGGCTCGCACACAAAGAACTTCCTAGAGTGCATGAGAAGTCGGGAACGACCGAACGCCGATGTGGAGATTGGGCGTCTGAGCACCACGATATGCCATTTGGGCAATATCTGCACACGCCTCAAGCGAGATGTGTTGTTCAATCCCAAGACCGAGGATTTCGGTGGCGACCAGGAAGCCAACGCACTGCTCGCCAAGGCATACCGAGCTCCCTACGCGTTGCCGAAGGTGTGAGCGGCAACAACCGCTTTTGTTTGACTGGATTATGCGGTCCAAACGAACTTGAACCATTATTGCGTGTGAGAACCACTCTTCTCGCGGGCCTGCTGGTCGCCCCATTCATTGTCCACGCCACGCCCACGGCGTCCGGTTCGACGTCGGCGACTGAGCTGTGGAGTCTTGCCAGCAAGCAAGCTGATGCGCATCGCTTTTCGACTCTCTTCACGGCGCAAGACGTGCGTGGGAGTCTGTCGAGCGAAAACGGTTTGGCCTCCGCGGTTGACTGGTGCAAGCGCTCGGGGGTGACGCGGGTGTTTGTCGAGTGCTTTCGCGACGGCTACCAGGCAGACCGATCTGCCCTCTCGAACGCAATAACCCGTTTCCGGGCCGAAGGTATCGGTGTTGCTGGCTGTGTTACGCCGACTCGCGTCGGCAAGCAGTCCACCGGCTGGAACCTGATCTCCTGTTACACCGATTTCGCGACACAGGAGCGGGTGAAGGCTATCTTCGAGTACGCCGCCAGCTTGTCAGACGAGATCATGATCGACGACTTCTGGTTTACGGATTGCACGTGCTCGGCTTGCGACGCGGCGCGACAATCCCGCACGGTCAAGATAGGCAATCGCACCTACACGGTGAGCGGAGACACATGGGAAGATTATCGCTGTGAGTTGATGGTTCGACTATCGCGCGACTACGTGCTAAGCGCGGCCAAGCGGGTCAACCCAAAGGCCCGGCTCATAATAAAGTACCCACAATGGTACGATCGTTTCCACGAACGCGGCTACGACGTGGCCCGGCAAACGCGCGACTTCGACCGGACGTGGGTTGGCACCGAGACACGTGATTATCACGACAACCGCTGGGGCGGGACAGTGCAGTATGAGGCATACTTTATTATGCGTTGGCTAGGGAACATGGGCGGCAAGAAATGCGGCGGCGGATGGTTCGATCCCTATGGCACGACTGAGCGAACATACATTGAACAAGCGCGCCAGACCGTCCTGGGCGGCGCTCGCGAGTCGCTCCTGTTTTGCTACGGCAGCCTATTAAGCGAGACTGGACCGCAAAACGTCGAGGTATTGCGCGCCGAAATACCGGAGCTACTTACCGTCGCGCGGGAGGTTCGGCGGCGCCCGGTGGTTGGATTAGCCGCTTTCAAACCCGCCAACAGCCATCCCGGGAACGAAGCGCGTGTATTCGACTTCGTGGGGATGTTAGGCTTGCCGCTGGTGCCATGCCATGAATTCCCATCGCGCGCGGCAGCGGCTTTTTTCTCGGTGCATGCGTTGAAGGACCCTGAACTTGCAAGCAAACTCCAGCGGTTTATCCGCGCCGGCAAGCCTGTGCTGGTCACGGACGGATTGGCCGCTCGGATCACGAACCAGGTGGACCTGAAGGCCCGGAACGTTCACGTGCTCCCCGTCAAGGGCGACCCCAAGTCACTCCTTCGCTTTTCACGGGAATCGATTGACCACTTGCGGGAGCCGCTGTTGAGGCCTTTCAAGACCAGCTTCAGCGCGCCGAATCAAGTGGCGCTCTACTTGTTCAAGGACCGCAGTTGGGTGATTGAGAACTTCAACGATCGCTCCGTCGAGGTAGAGTTGAACGGGCGGCCGCTGACAGTGAAAGATCGTGGCTGGTTGAAGATGTGGAAGTGAGCCTGGACGGCGGGGCACCCAAATCCTCGTCTAAGGTCACCACGAAGCTCGGAAAGTCCGCGATGGAGAGCCCCGATATCAGCATGGGCGTTTTGGCTATTCCCTATAGAACAGAATTGGGTACGCTGATTGCTGTTCCTTCGTGTTCTTGGTGTCTTCATGGTGAGATTAGTCAACTGCTGGCGCCTTACGCGATGATCAGGGGACACGGCCCCTTGCGCGGCGTGTCGGCATGGATTACGCTGTGAGTAGTATTCTACGGCTTATGCACTACATCGCCATCGCTACCTTTCCACGTGACAGCAAGACAACGCAGGAAATCCTGTTGCGACGTCGGAACTATGTCTATCCTGTCGACTTCAAGAACACGCAGAGTTTCCTTGACGTTCAGGGGGGCCGTGCAGTGATCCATTTCGAGGCCACAAACGCCGAGTCGATCCAGCGATACACAACGGACTGGCCGGAACTAGCCTTCGACATCTTCCCCGTTGTCCCCACCGAAAAGGGCTGGGAAGCATACCAATCCCCGCAGTAGTTCCCCAGCAGTGCTGTTCAAGGGT
>JAXDCU010000350.1:0-6823 GCA_034677645.1 Verrucomicrobiia bacterium | reverse complement strand
CTGCCCCATATCGCCAAATAAACCTTGCCGTCGCGGGCGCTTACGCCGTAGTTCCAGATTTCCTCCATTGGCGCATTCTGTTCGGTGTAGATGTCCCACTTGTCTTTGATGGTATTATACCGGCTGGCACCGGCGGTGGTGGCGCACCATACTTCATCGCCAATAACGGCCACTCCATAGACAACGTCGTTGACCAATCCACTGTTGAGCTGGTGAAAATGATCGAACCGGCCCGCGCTAAAGCGGGCTAAGCCGCCACCAAATAGCGCCAGCCAGATGTCGCCCGTCCGCGGATTGATGTCGATGCCGGAAACGACGCGCCAAGGCAACCCGTCTTGTTCGTTCCAAGACCGGGTTTTGCGGGTCTGCTTGTCGTAGCGACACAAACCGTTTTCGGTGCCAATCCAGACGTACGAGCCATTGGATTTAATGGCGAAAACGTGGTCGTTCGGGAGGCCATCCTTGGTGGTCAGATGCTCCCACTTAGTATAAACGTAGGGGAGCCCCAGCTCCGGAACGTCAGCCGCTGACAGGGGCGGGACTCCGGCGAACACGGCATTCCCGAGGAGGAGACCGAGTGAGAATGTGGCTGATAATCGCTGATTGCCGATTGCGGTGCTCATGGCGCTGATCTCATCGGATAAGTCAAAGCGTTTTCAGATACTCGATCAAGTCGTTCAACTGGTCCTTGGTCATATCGTTCGTGACCCCGTGCTCGTCGTAAGGATTGTACTTTGTCCAGACCTCCTCAAGCGTGGGGGCGATGCCGTTGTGCAAGTATGGGGCGGAATCATAGATGTTGTGCAAATGGGGCGCGTCGAACTTTCTTTCGCGGTCATAGGCGAACTGAGTGCCGACATCGTGAACCTTCCCATCGGTATAGAGCGGCGGCGGATGGCACGTAACACAACGGTTGCCGACAGGAATAGGCTCTCCGCCGTTCTTAGTCGTGCGCTCGAAGATCGCTTTGCCCCGGCGCTGGGCTTCGGTTAGGTCTTCCCCCAGTTTCCGATAGCGATTGGGTGGGCGCGGGATACTGCAAAGGTAGTAATGAAGGTCGGTTAGTTGCTCGGGCGTGAATGGTTGTATCCGCGTTATGAACACGGACAAGCGCGGTCCGCACTGGCGTTTGAGGCTCGGGTTGATGCCGATCCATTTGTAGGGCGCCATGTCATTGACGCCGCGCAGCGTGCGGTTGTCTATGGGGCCCATGCCTATTCCGTCGTCTTCGATGTCGTAGACTATGTTGTCGATGTGGCCGTCAGGGTGGCACGTGCTGCAGGAGAACTGGCGTCTGAACGTAATGCTCGCATTATGGAAGAGCTTTTCGCCGCGCCGCCGCTTAGATAGCCCAGATGCGGTGCCAAGATCGATCCGGCTTACCGCTTCGAACTTGGCGAGATCAATTACAGTCACTGAATCGTCCAGCATGTTCGCCACATAGGCAGTTCCCCCGCCAGGCGAGATCACTATCCCCCTGGGACAAGCGTGAACTGGAATCGTCTTCACGACGAATTCTGAGGATTTGCCAAGGTGGTTTGGTATTACACGACGGCGCTCGTAGGGTGTGGCGTTTTTCAGCATGCTGATTAGTTTGGCCAAGTCAATGACCGCAACCCGGTCGGTGCTGCTGCTTGTGACGAGCGCGTGCCTGCCGTCGGGCGTGACACAAACATCATAAGGGTCTGGGAAACATGAATCGTTCCGATCAAGCAGAACCTGATCCACAACACCATCACGCCAGAGAATTCCAAGGCCATTAGTGATTGTCCAGCCGCGGTTGATGCGTGTCATGGGCACCAGGTTCTTGGTGCGAAGCAAGGTGACCAGGGCGTACTCGCCGGAAGGGTGCCATGCCACGCCCTGAAGAAGGTTGGCCGAGGGCAAAGTAACACGGTCATTCACAATCGCCTCCTCAGCGTCAATAACCGTGACCTCCGATATGCTGGGCGTGCGGTCCTTCACGAACCTCGAAAGGGCATGGGTGACTAGTATCGATCGACCATCTGGCGATTGAGCCAAAGACCAAGGCGAGCGACTGGCACTCAGGCGCTTGATTTCCTTAAGAGTTGCCACGTCAAAAACCGAGATGCTGTCGATCGAAGTGTTGAGCACGTAGAGATGCTTGCCCTGTCCGTCCACCAGCAGACCGTGCGGTTCATCCCCGGCTTCAAGAGTCTCAATTACTTTGAACGAAGCCACGTCCACTACTGAAACACTGTCATCGAGTCTGTTCGAAACAAACGCCTTCCGGCCATCCGGAGTGAAACACACGTCGTTCGGCTGGCCACCGACGGCAATCTCCGCAACGCGTGACCGCGTCTCGGTGTCCACTACGATCACGCAGGCCGACGCTTCGCATGCTACCCAGAGCTGTTTGCCGTCCGGAGCAATGGCAAGGTTCAGAGGATTCCGGTACGCAGGTTCAGTTGCGGCACTCTCCGGACTTGGGTTCTTGGTTGGGTGAGCGATTTTGTTGAGCGATTCTGTATAGTCGAAGGCGTGCCCTTCTGGATTCTCGTGGCAGGGCATGCAAACCTTGGCGTCCGCGGTCCAAAGGCCTTTTGCCCGCGCCCCCGCTCCGTCACGCATGATGGCTTCCGCGGAGTATTCGTTACCCGGGCCATGACAGGACTCGCATTGGACACCGTCGCGCATGTCGAAACCTTTTTCGAAACTCGATGAGTCGTAATCCGCGCCAGTAGCATGACATTTGAGACATCGTAGAGCTTTTTGCGGGTCTCCGGTAACACCTTTGGACTTGGCTATCTCATCAGCCTTTGCGCTGGCCAGCACTGCGTGTGCCTGGGCATGCTTGGACAAGCGCCACTTACTGAACTGGAAATTGAACATCGGGCCGGTATGGCAGGACGCGCAAGCCATAACACCCGTGAACTTGAACGAGGCCGTTTGCTTCGGAACTTCAGCGACGCTGCTCGCCACTTGGTGATTTGTAATGGGATGCGCAATGGCATCCCATGCCATATCTAGGTTGAACGGTTGACGGGTCAGAACAGCATCATGCGATCCTTTGGCGCGATGGCAAATCCTGCAATCCTCCTTCGCGGGCATCCTTAGTCCGTGTGCCATGGCCTTCGCCCGGTCCTGCATGATGTCAGGGCTCGCGTACTCGCTCCCTGGTCCATGACATGCCTCGCATTGAAGTCCGTCTTCGATATGGAAAGCCCTCTCTCTCTCCCATGCCTCGCCCTCGGCGGCGGTTGCATGACATCCTAAACACATCTTCGCCTTATGCGGCGCCTCGGTCAGGCCGCTGAGCTTGGTGATCTCAGCCGATTGTGGCAATGAGAGCGAGGAATGGGCCTTCGAATGGGCGCTGAGTTGCCATTTGCCGAACTGGTGCCCCATTTCAGGGCCATCGTGACACTCGCCACAGGCCTTCGAACCCAAGTAGACAGGCTGCTTTCCGCTGCCGCCTGAGGAAGCCCCGATGACATGATGTGCTCCTCCCACACCAGACAGCAAAACCCCAATGACAAACAAGCGGGCGTTCATTTCTCGCGTTGAGTCACCTTGAGCACTTGGTTTGCCGCCACGTCATTCAGAGTCGTCTTCCGACCGTCAGGCCAGACTATTTCAACCAGCTCGGCTTTCCCAGCCTTGCCAAGGCCGAAATGGGGACGTGGATCGCTGCTTGTCAAGTAGCCATTGACCGCGATGACGGGTTGAACCATGCGCAATCCGTTTGCGCTGACGGTGACCGTGGCGCCTATGGCGACCATGCCCGTGTCTTGGCGCGCCGGAACAACTTTGATCCAGTTCTGTTTGTTACCGCCGTCATTGCGGAGCAAGCATGGCATTCCATTGATAACGTTCATCAGAATGTCCAAGTCGCCGTCGTTGTCGAAGTCCGCAAACGCGGCCCCTCGGCCAACATGCTTGGAGTTGAAGAACGCGCCTGACTGGCGTGCCATGTCGACGAATTTGCCATTGCCATCCCAGCGCGCAAGAACCGGTTCCTCGACGTACAGATGATGTGGATCGCCGTTGGCGATAAACAGGTCCAAGTGCCCATCGTTGTCGCAGTCGATCAAGAGCCCCCCCCAGCCGGTGTACTGACCACATAGCAGCGCCATGCCCGACTGAGTAGTGACGTCGACGAAAACACCCTGCTTTAGCTGGAACATCAGAGAACTGTATCCCATGTCCGGCACCAATACGTCCAGGAGTCCGTTACGGTCCAAATCCGCCACGAATGGACCCATGGAGGAAACACCTTGACCGCCTTCACCGAAAGCAGTGCCAGTCTCAGTCGCCACGTCCTTGAACTGGCCTTTGCCATCGTTGATCCAAAGGTTATTTGGCATTGCATCGTTGGTAACGTAGATGTCGATATCTCCATCCGCGTCGATATCGCAAGCCATCGCCCCCATTCCGCGGCCGGTTGGTTCCCAGAGACCGGCATCTTGCGTCACGTCAGTGAAAGTGCCGTTACCGTTGTTACGGTACAAGAGGTCGGCTTGGCCCGGGTATGATAGCGGCCCTGGGAAATTGTCCGCCTTGTAGTATGCGCCCGTGCGTTGAAACGCTCCTTTGTCGTACTCGAGGTAATGAACGACAAACACATCAAGCAGGCCATCTCTATTGTAATCGAACCACGGAGCCGCAAGAGACCAGCCAGGGCTGGTTAGACCCGCCTTGTCGGTCACATCGGTGAATGTTCCATTTCGGTTGTTGTGGTACAGAATGCATCTACCGTAGTTGCAGACGAACAAATCCAGATATCCATCGTTGTTGTAGTCCGCGCATGATGCGGCCATCCCATAGGTGTCTTCATAACCAGCCACACCCGCCTTATCCGTCACGTCCGCAAAAGTCCCGTCACCGTTGTTGCGGTAGAGAGCATTCTTTAGCCTGCCTTTGAGACCGCGCCCCGGATTGTCGCTAACGTCCGGATGCCAACGACCGTTCACAAAGTATATGTCCATGAAACCGTCGTTATCGTAATCGAAAAAGCAGCCACCGGGCCCTGTCGCTTCGACGATGTTGTTCATGTCGAAATCGCCTAGACTGTGAGTGAAGCGGATTCCGGCGACCTCAGTGACATCGTTGAATACTGGCCATGTGGATTCGCCGGCACACATTGCGCTCACGGCCACGGCACCGGAGGCACAGCACAGGAGTCGTGCCCAAGCTGTGCGCTTGAGCGCGATACTAGTCGCCGCGACGCGGTTTTGCGTTCTTTTCTTTCTCGTCATTTCACTTCACCAGGACTTGTGCTTGACGAGGCGGCAGATGCAGCGGGCGCAAACGTAGCGCCAAGGTCTATCCACTGCACAATCGTCCGAATCTGCCGGTCGTCGAGCGCTATACCTTTCGAAAGGGGCGGCATCGAACTCACCTTTCGGCGAACCGATAAGGGCCGCGGAGAATGTCGGTCCCACGGGCGTGACACATCGGCCCCCATCAGTTGCCAAACAAACCAACTGGTTCGCGCTCGCCCTGCATCCACATACTTGCCACGTCTGGGTAGCGAACCGAGGCTGTTTCCGGAGCCATCCGCGGGCGCCAGAATAGCATCGTATGCGGCCAAGATATCCTCGATCGAGGGTTCGTGCGCGGACAGGGGAATGCGCAACGGAATGTCGCTACCTCCGTGGCAGTCAGCCAAAGCGCATTGGTTTCTCAGGATTGGGGCCACGTCGTCGCGGAACGTCACGGTACGCCTCTTGTCTGGTGGGAGGGTAAGACGATTGGACGGGCGCCGGAGCGCGAACACATAAGTATTCTCCGGAGCTAGTTCTGGGTCCTCATGGCATCCTATGCACCCACGCGTCTCCTTCGGCTGTACCCATATCCAGCCGCAAGTGGCCAACGCAAGTCCCCGCTCGTCCAACGTCTGCAGGAGAATAGGCGTGCTAGCGGGTACTTCGACGTTAAACGAACCATCCGCTTCGACTGGAGCTTCTCCAATCAAGCGCCGCGCCACCGCCGGCCCTGCTGAGATCGAGGACGCCATTCCGGCGGCGGACTGTAGGACGCCTTCAATGAACCGGACGCTTTTGACGCTGCCCTTGGTCAGATGCGGGCGCATCAGATCGTCGGCGTCATAGCAGTTTAGTCCATAAAAGACGCCGGACTCGGCTTTCGTGTCGACAACCGTCGAGTGGCCATCCGGGCGGCTCCTGGGCAGCACGAGTTTTGCCTGGACATCATGGTGTTCGAGGCTGTCAAAAACAGGTTCACACGACAACCCTTCGCAATCGAAAGAGAAGATACCGCAAGTGCCATGACCATCGGCTGGACGCCTGGACACCAAAACACGGCTGCCACGCAACGGCGAGGGATGCAGATAAAGCCATGCGGGATTCTCGGTGAGCCTCTTGTACGTCACGTGTGGCCTGCTCTCTGTCACGCAGGCCAGTTGCCCCGCGCCGTCCGGCGTTAGTTGTTCCGATTCGACGAAAACTACCAGGCCGCTTGCGGTGGAGCACGGCATGTGTTGTATGCGGCAGCCCGCATCCCCAGCGTAGAGTTCCGCATCGGCGCCCTCAATGTGAACCGCGAACAACCGCACCCGCCCAGGTCGCGGGTCTGGCTCAAGTGGGTATCTCTCGGC
The DNA here is from genome assembly GCA_034677645.1 of Verrucomicrobiia bacterium. Lineage (GTDB taxonomy): Bacteria > Verrucomicrobiota > Verrucomicrobiia > Limisphaerales > J093 > JAAYVR01. The sequence continues at coordinate 243 of JAXDCU010000350.1, read as the reverse complement.
AGCGTAGACAAGGCGCCCATCAGACATCTGTATCGGGTCGAAGCTATGGTTGGGCGTGTACGTCAGGCGGCGCGTTTCAGTGCCGTCCAGCTTGATGTTATACAAACTCGAAGCTCGTGGACGGACCACTTGACTCAGCGCGATCTCGCGGCCCACGTATGCGATCGTGTACCAGGGTTCAGGGGAATCGAGTGTGAATAACGTCGATAGGTAGATGGGTGTGCGGGCCTCCTGGTCCTCCTG
>JAXDCU010000349.1:0-3428 GCA_034677645.1 Verrucomicrobiia bacterium | reverse complement strand
CGAGCTCCGCTGTGAATGTTGAGCGTTGGACGTTGTGCGTTAGAAGTTCCAGGTTCATGGCCTCAATGCGTGACAAATCGCTTGTCATTACCGCTCCCCATGAACCGGCGGCCGCGTTCATGGTCCCGATGCCTGACAACCCGCTTGTCATCAAGGCTCCCCATGAACCTTGCTTTACCGCGTAAACGCGGGACTCTGGCGGGCAGCCGCTCTGCATGGTCCGCGGCGTTGTCCGGCTCGCGACCGGTCAGAGTGCCGCCTTCAGGCGGCTTCGTTGTGGACCAGACCGCACGGTTCATGGCGCCAAAGCGTGTGCACACGAACAAGAAACCTCCCCATGAGCCGAACCAACTCTTGGCAGCGGCAGGCTGGCGTTCGCGTCCCTTCTTTCAGGGCGCGGGTCTGAGCAACAGATAGTCGAGTCCGAGCATGTACGATTTGATGGCCTTGTCGTTGGCGCCGACGACGGTTGCTGACAATTCGTTGGCGGTTTTCTTGAGCTCAAACACGCCGAGGTCGATTTCCTTGCTCGGCGCGACGTCCGGGTTGTAGAAATCCATGGGCTCACCGGCGTTGCTGCCGTTGATGGCAAGCTGGTGGATGCCATAGTCGCGCGCACGGAGGAACCGTGCCAGCACGCGGTACTTGCCCGCCTTTGGGGCTGGGAATTCGACTGCCAGGACGTCGCCAGGCTTCATCCCGGCGTTCCACCAGAGATGGCTGCCGGCGCTGACACCATCCCATTCTTGCGGTTCGGCCGTTCCGGTTACGCGGACTATCTTGAGTTTCTCGCCTTCGATGGCTCCAGCGACGCGGGGTGCCACGTACACCGGCATGGGTTTCAGCACGGTCTGCTCGGCTTTGATTGGTTTGAATGCGTCGGTGGCGCCGGGGCGCGCATACCAATAAGCGACGACTGCCATGTTGACTTTGCATGATTGGTTCCAGTGCCAGAGTTCCATGTCGAACTTGAAGTCTTTCGCGAATGGAATGCGGTCGAGAACATGGAACCTGTTGACGCTTGTGCGGCCGTAATTGCCGGGCCCGTCCACGCGCGGCTGGGCGTGGTAAGCGTGCGTGAAAGTCACGGGCCAGCACCAGGCGTAACCGTAGTAGTCCTCGGTCCCGGTTCCGAAGTGGCTGGGGAATGATTCGCCATCAACATAGATTTTCTCGTCGCCTTCGCCCCACCAGTCTCTGACGGGATTGTCGATTGCGAATGCGACGCCCGCAAACACACCGCGGCCCGTGGCGGTAAGATAATTCCAGTCGATCATCGGGCGGGTGGGCACGTCGAATTCCGCGCGCCACTTGGCGTGGAAGAGCATTGTGTCGTCGGTCCACTTGCAGTCGGCGAACAAAATCTCGCCGGACACGGTCGCTTCCTCCTTGCTTAGGTTTTCCAGTTCGATGACAGCGCTCTGTTTGAACGGCATATGCCAGTTGCAGTACATCTCGCCCTCTTTCGTCATCCCCAGAGGCAGCGAGGCGTACGCGTTCACGCCAGGCGCGGTGCCGAAGAAATCGCCGAGCGGTGTCTCGACCGTCGGCTCTCCATCGAATGTGGCGCGCAGGATTATGCCGCGCAGGGCGGCCTCGCGGTCGCGGGCGGCGACGCGCACCACGGCGCGGGCTATTGCAAGTGGGCCGTAGAACTCCTCCCTGACGCTTGCGCCAGGCTGAAGCTCCAGATCGAAGGGCTCGGCATTGCCACCTTCAGTGGCCGCAAAACCCGCAGGCGCGGCCAGCGTCGCGACGAGCTTTTCAATGCGAGGAGCGAGAGCTCGAAGCTGGTCGAGGTTGAAGGATTGGACCTTGGTTCCTGGCTCGTACGTGCGGTAGTTCACGTGGTAGTAGAAACCGCCCTTGTCGCTCGTGACTTTGCAGCTCCGGGCGTAAGCGATCGGGAAATACAAGTTCCATCCCTTGCTGTATTCGCCGGCGATTGGCCGTGGCAAGCCAGGGTCCTTGCCGCCGAGCAGGTCGGACATTGGCGATTCGATTGTGGGTCGTTCTGAGTCGTCGATGTAAACGCGGAGGGTGCCGGCCGGGTTGGCGGACCAAATCCGCACGATGGCGCCGGGGCCACTCGCGTCCATCATGACGTGCTCGGTGCGACCGGCGCGTTGCTCGATGCGCAGGTAATGGCCGCAGTCAGCATTAGCAAACCACTCCTCGGCGGGAGACTTTGACTTTGGGTCATACGACGAGAATTGCTTGCATGTGTAAGCCGGCCTGGGGAACCGGGCCAGGCCCGCCAAGTCAGTCATTTCCTCCATGAGCGAGGCGGTTGAGATGGCAGGCGACTCGGCGCCCTGCAAGGTGGCACAGCAAACCGCGGTCGCGAATGCTGCCGGGGCACAAGCGAAAGCATTGATCAGCTTCATGACCGGATGGTACTGCTTGCTGCCTGGGCATAGTCAAGTCCTACAGCGGGGCCCCTAGTCATCGCGTAAGGCGCCAGCAGTCGACAAATCTCACCACTAAGACACCAAGAACTCGAAGAAACAGCGATCAGCATGCCCAATTCTGTTCCATATGGAATAAGCCAAAATCCCCGTGCTAATCTCGGGGTTCTCCTTCGCGGACTTCCCGAGCTTCGTGGTGAGCTTAGACGAGGACTTTGGGGGGGCGCGCCGTGATCGTCGAGCTGGTCAGAGTCGAACTGTTAATGTAGAAACAGCCGGTGCAAGCGCGGGAACCTAAGAGCAGCTCTTGCTGTTGCGGATTCGGATTGGAAAGCGGCCTTGTGAGGATGTGGCTTGTGGCGGGCTTTGATGACAAACGATTCGCGATGCGCCCGAGCCATCAATCTGGACGAGACTGAAGTCAGCGATCAACCCGCTGTCAATGACCAATCAGCTACGCCAAGTCCAGTCCGCGCCAGCCGGGCTGCGTCGGTATTTCCGCCTCAAGCCGCTCGACCGTCTTGTCGAGGATACGCGGCAGCCCGGGCTCCAACTCAAGCGGACGCTCGGTCCGGTGCAACTTACGGCGCTTGGGATTGGGGCGATTGTCGGAGCTGGGCTTTTCTCCACCGTGGGCACGGCGGCGGCTGGTGGCGGGCATCACATTGGCGCGGGGCCGGCGTTGGCGGTTTCCTTCATTTTGGTGGCGATTGCATGTGGGTTCGCGGCGTTGTGCTACGCTGAGTTTGCCGCAATGGCGCCCGTGTCGGGGTCGGCGTACACCTATGCCTACGCGACGCTGGGCGAACTAGTCGCCTGGATAATCGGGTGGGACCTGATTCTGGAATACGCGGTGGGCAACGTTGCGGTCGCGATTTCCTGGTCGGCTTATTTCCAGGAGTTGCTGCGGGGTTTGGGAATGTCGTGGCCGGAATGGCTTGGCACGGACTTGCGCTCAGCCATTCAGGCCGCCGCCCAGGTCGCCGAGGCCAAGGCGGCGTCGGTCGATGTGAGCTCGTT
>JAXDCU010000348.1:0-3916 GCA_034677645.1 Verrucomicrobiia bacterium | reverse complement strand
ATTAGCTTTGGAGACTGATCCTGCCATGCATGACACCTGACCCTGATCCCCGGCTCAATGGGGAGCTTACGCGAGGATTTGGGACACGCAGTGACATTGTCACATTGGACCTCAAGCTGGCAGGGTGAGTGAAAGCAATTGTGAAATGAAGACGAGTGACCAAACATCACGCCACCGAAAATGGAGCAAGGTCGCAGCCTATGCCGGCCACAGCATTGTGTTGTGGCTGTTCTTTCCGTGTCACCAAGGTTGTTCACCAAGACCGCCGATGCATGGGATGGCCTACACGGTGGCGCTCGACACAAACAAGATCGGAAGTGTCGCCGAGACTCAGGAACATCTCGCTCGGACTCGGGACGTGTTGCACAAACGGCTGCGAAAGATGGGAATTCATCATTCCATCGAGCCACAGGCGAACGCGCGGTTGTTGGTCAGGGTCGCACAGGCGGGGAGCGGAGAACCAGACCTTGCCCGCCGCATCATTTCGGAGAAGGGACTGATCGAGTTCCGCATCGTACACACCAACAGCGCGTCCCTGGTGAAAGAAGGACTGGTCGAGTCTGGCTACGAGGTCATCGAGGAACGACCAGCACGCCCGGACAAGAAGCAAACGGTAAACCACCATCTTGTGAAGAAAGAACCCGAGCGTGGCTTGACCGGCAAGTACATCAAACGAACCGCGGTCACCAGAAACCAGTTGACGGGCCATCCGGAAGTGATATTCGAGTTTGATTCTAAAGGCGCCAGGCTCTTTGAGGAGATCACCGATCAGTACAAGCCCAGAGGAACGGTCTATCACCAGCTCGCAATAGTGCTTAACGGGCGCCTCTACTCGGCGCCCCGTATCAACGATGTAGTTCGGGGAGGGCGCGGCGTAATGACGGGCGCGTTCAGCGTTCAGGAGGCCATGGCGCTGGCCAGCGTTCTTGAGAACCCTTTGGAGGTCCCGTACAGCATTGTCGATGAGAAGACCTTCTGAGCGGCTAGTTGATGCGCATGGCGTCGTGAACTAGCCCGTTCTTCACAACTGGGCCGAACAAACGGCGATTCTCGGCTCGGTTGCAGTTGCAGGTTCTTAAAGCGCAGGGCATGAGTTTCAGAGAATCGGTTGGCTACAGACCTTTGTAGTGCACGTCCTTCTTACCAACGACGTGTGCGAGCAAGTACACTCCGGCTGTGAAAGCCGGGCTCGGTTTGTCTGACCTCCGCCAAGGCGCAAGATACACGGACCCCGCACTGTCAGCCGAAAGTGGAGGGCGTTTCAACGGAATCAATCGTGTAGAGTCGCCCCCATCGCCCCCGTTAGCTATCATTTCAATTCCGTCCAATAGAACCGTGATCCACCGCCGTTTGTGTCGATGAACCGGTTTGCCGACGGTGTAGCCAGGAGGTTGGACACAAGTCGGTCAGCCGTCCTGTACAACTCGGTTGTCCCCCACGCAGACCAGGTATAGGGTCACATCTAAACATTTGACTATTGGTCCGCTACGTCGTGTATGACAGGCGGCAAGATGGCGCCGGTTGCCACGAGTATCGATCGGCCAAGGGCACGCCATGATACAATCCATCTTTCTTCTCGAGGCAATTGTCAAATGTTTAGATGTGACCCCAATTAGTCGCATGCCGTTTCAGGGGAATGTAAGGCAGAGCCAGAGCCGTCACGCCGGGAAGGTTCTACTGCGGCGGCTTTCTGGCCTCGGGCTGTGCGGTCTGGATGCAGACTTATCGCAACCAGGCGGCCAGAGTGGGCCGGTGAGGCTGAACCTTGGGCTGCAAAGGCCCCGGAGAGGTGCGCCTCTCAGTCCGCGTCAAAGGCAATTATTGTCACGCTGCAGGGGGGCACGGACAACAGGTCGGTTTTGAGCTGGTCGGATTGCTCCTGAATGACTACGCGCGGGGGTGAGTCCGGATCGTTGAAGGCTTGCGGGTCATCGCCAGCGATGTGCCAGCGTTTGCCAGTGCCTTTGAGCTTCGCGCCTTGGAGCGAGAGTGGAATATCGAGACTCTTCAGCGACGCGTTGACGATTCCTAACGCCAGCTTCTTCCGATCGTTGCTCCACGCAGCCTGCGCGTCGACAAGGCCAGTTGATTCGGTTTTGACTGGCAATTGGCCGAAATGGTGCCTGTAGAGCTGCAGCACCAGCCCAGTGGTTTCAAAAGCCGCATTGCGCCGGCTGACTTTGATCGCGCCGATTACGTTCACTGTCTGCGCGTAGAAAGCCGAGCCGACGATGTCGCTTTGCCGGGCGTACTCGTGCACGCCAGCGGCGATACCAAGCGCGTCTTTGAGGAAGTAGCGTGTACCCAACTCGCCAAACATGTGCGGGCCGTACCAGTAGTTCCACTCGGTCATGGCAATGCGGATGTCCTTGCCTCGCAGTTCGGGCAGGTCTTTACGTGCCTGGCGGTGGAAACTCGCCTTTGACCTGATGTTGTCCGGAATCTGGCGGACGTGGGGCAAGAGACCCGGCCGGTCCTGGCAATAGAAGTGTTCGGCGATGAAATCCATGTGATTGGCGCAATTCTTCAGCAGGCCGGTGCTCCATGGCCCGGCATTGCCTGAGGAGATGCAGGTGATTGCCGGGTCAACTTCGCGCATTTTGTCCACGACCCAATTCTGTTTGATGACGTATTGGTCAAGAGCCATGTAGCCCAGTTGCCAAGGTCCCCACATTTCGTTGCCAATGCCCCAGTACTTGACTCCGAATGGCTCGGGTGCGCCGTTCTCACCGCGGCGCGCGCCCCAGAGCGTCTTGATCGAGCCGTTGCAGTACTCGAGTTGGGCCGCTGCCGAATAGGCGTCGCCGAACCCGGTGTTCACCGTGATCCACGGCTCCGCGGCGACAATCCTGCAGAACTGGATGAACTCGTGCATGCCGAAGTCGTTGTGCTCAACGCCGGTCCAAGCCGGGTTTGTGCGCGGCGGGCGCCGGTCGCGGTCGCCAACGCCGTCGCGCCAGTCGTATCCGCTGACGAAGTTGCCGCCTGGCCAGCGATAGATTGGCGCTCCCAGTTGCTTGAGCAGGTCCAATGTGTCGGCTCGCATTCCCTTGACGTTGTCCGCCGGCATCAGTGACACAGTTCCGATTATGACGTCGCTTCCCACGGCGCGGATTTCCAGGCTGGCTTTGTCAGTGGTGGCGCCGGCGGCAAACTGGAACGGAATTCGTGTGTATTCCTTCTTGATGCCGGCGAGCTTCGCGCCGGCTCGCGCTGCGTCGTCAGTGCCCCACGTCAACGCTACATCGACCCGAGCGTCGCCTGTTCCGTCGGACTTAAGCCAGATGTAGCCGGTGTATTCCTTGCCCTGTGTGATTCCGAGGTCGTTTTGCCGAAGGCCGGCGCCTGCTCGGATGAGAGGGGAATGCCGGCCAACGTAGGGCGCGTTAGTGTTCATGCTGACTGAGTCGGCAGGGCCGATGATCTGCCACGGCGAGGCGCCAACCACGGGGTAAGGCGTGTTTTGAAGCGATCTATATGGCTGGTAGTCTCCAGTGATAGGGAAGTAGAACTTGCGGTCTTCGAGCATCTCAGCCCAAATCCCACCGTAGATACAGCGACCGAGGTGTTCGATGAACTGGCTGTATATGTTGACGGACAGCGGTTCGCTCACGATCGCCGCATCGACGGTGATGCTTGGCGCCGGAGGTTCCCGCTGACCGATCTTGTCGAGACTGAGATCATCAAACCAAGCCTTGCCTGTGGCAAGACCCCAGCCGCCCAATAGGCAGTTCACCTGTAACCGGCTTTGATCATCAATGTCGAACTCGATCTCGACGCGCGTCCAGTCGGTTGTGCCCGTGACGGGGGGTGTCGCGACGGGCTGCAGGTCGTGCACATTGATGAGAGCGCCTCGACCGCCCTCGGCGGTCTTCACGTTCTCGGTCTTGATCCAGCCCGAGAGCCGGTAGCGCGC
>JAXDCU010000347.1:0-5640 GCA_034677645.1 Verrucomicrobiia bacterium | reverse complement strand
CTCAAAGGAATCGACGTCGGTGACGTCAAAGGCGCGATCTCAACCGGCCCTTGTCATCTGGAACCGCATCACCCGGACCTTTTCTGGTATGGGATACACGCGACTGAGGCGCTATTCGCCGTGATGGGGACGGGTTGCGAGCAATTGGTACGCACCGCGGCGCCTGATACTGACGTAGTGACGGGTTTGTGGAAAGGCGGTCGCGTCGGCACTGTCATAGGCATCCGCAACGCCGCGGCTCCTTACCGGGTGACTCTTTTCGGTGCAAAAGCCGTCGTGGACCAAAAACCGGGCGGTGACTACGCGCCACTGGTGAAAGAGGTGATCCGTTTCTTCCAGACCGGCCAAGCGCCCGTGTCCGCGGAGGAGACCATCGAACTGTTTGCCTTCATGGAAGCCGCTGATGAGAGCAAGCGTCAGGGCGGGAAACCGGTGCGCATCGCGGATGTACTCAGGAACAACGGTTGGGAAGGAGCAACTGCCCGGTGAGGCCTGGATCGACTGCATCAGCCAGTAAGCAGGCGAATGTGGATCGGATTCAGCTGAGGTGACACGTGTTGACAACGCCAGCAGTTTGGACAAGCATCCGCCAACGTTAGGCGCAACCAAGACACGCATGATGAGTACACCGACGAGTTTTCTCCTGCCGGCTTCGGCTATCCCAACCCATTGGTACAACCTCAATACCGATTTTCCGGAGCCGTTGCCTCCACCTCTGCATCCGGGGACTAAACAACCGATCACGCCGGACATGCTGGCGGCGGTTTTCCCGGAGAACCTGGTGATGCAGGAGGCTAGCACCGAGAGGTATCTGGAAATCCCGCAGCCTGTGCGTGATATCTACGCTCTCTGGCGCCCGACGCCGCTGCTGCGGGCAGTGCGGTTCGAGCAGGCACTGCAAACACCGGCACACATCTACTACAAGTACGAGGGCGTCAGCCCAGCCGGCAGTCATAAACCGAACACGGCTGTGGCACAGGCTTACTACAACAAGGTAGCCGGCACGAAGCGGCTTTGCACGGAAACGGGAGCGGGACAGTGGGGTTCTTCGCTTGCGCTGGCTTGTCGGTTGTTCGGGCTCGAATGCGAAGTGTTCATGGTGAAAGTCAGTTTTCACCAAAAACCATATCGCAAGCTTCTCATGCAGACCTGGGGCGCCACAGTCCACGCCAGCCCGAGCGATCAGACGGAGTTCGGGCGCAAAACGCTGGCTGAAGACCCGGACTGCCCAGGAAGCCTGGGTATTGCGATCAGCGAAGCCATCGAGGCGGCGGTCAAGAGCGGCGGCGACGCAAAATACTCGCTGGGCAGTGTCCTCAACCACGTTTGCCTTCACCAGACCGTCGTCGGCCAAGAGGCAATCAAGCAAATGGAGATGGCTGGCGAGGAACCGGATGTGATCATAGGGTGCGTCGGGGGCGGCAGCAACTTCGCGGGTTTGTCGTTCCCGTTCGTGCGTCGTAAGATCGTCGAGGGAAAATCGTATCGCATCGTGTCGGTGGAACCCACCGGCTGTCCTTCTCTGACCAAGGGCGACTTGCGTTATGATTTCGGCGACACCGCCGAGATGACGCCTTTGCTAATGATGTACACGCTTGGACACAAATTCATGCCGCCCAAAATTCACGCGGGAGGACTTCGTTACCACGGCATGGCGCCCATGGTAAGCCACGTCAAGAAACTGGGGCTGATGGATTCCGTCGCGTACCCGCAGACCAAGATTTACGAAGCCGCTGTCAAGTTCGCCCGCAGTGAAGGTTATGTTGTTGCGCCAGAGACGGCGCACGCCGTGGCAGCGGTCGTCGACGAGGCCATCAAGTGCCGCGAGGAAGGCAAGAAGCGGGTGATTCTGTTCAACCTCTCAGGCCATGGGATGCTCGACCTGGGTGCGTACGATGCGTATCTGTCGGGCAAACTGCAGGATGTATGACGGACCAACCTTGAATTCCGTTACCGACAAGATCGAACCATGAAAAACCAACACCATTCGCTCGCAACAGCCGCGGTGATCGGCCTGTTGACATTCCCAGCAATCACATTGGCTTCATCCATTCCATCATTCGGCGGCCATTACCCAATCGGCGTCGAGGGGATCAAAGGTGGCAGCCTGCCGCCACCCGGCTTTTACATACGCGACTACAATCAGTTCTACTTCGCTGATCGGTTGAACGATCCGAACGGCCACAGTATCATGGACCCCGACCTGTTCGCTTACGCGCAGGCGTTTCGCCCCGTCTATATAACGAACTGGAAGCTCGCCGGCGGTTTCTATGGCATGGACCTCCTCGTTCCTTTCATCGTGACTGACTTCAATGGCGAGTGCGGGTCTGGACTGGGCGACATATTTCTCGAACCCATCACGCTCTCCTGGCACTGGCAGAAAGCCGATTTGGGCGTCGGCTACGGTTTATGGGTGCCCAGCGGGTCAGCCAGACTCGGCAACCCAACCAAGCCAGGTAAGGATTTCTGGTCGCACATGTTCACGTTGGGTGGCACCTGGTACCCGGACGCGGAGAAGACGTGGTCGGTCTCGCTTCTCAATCGATACGAAATTCACACTGAGCATGAGGACATAGACATAACACCTGGCAATACTTACTCGCTCGAGGTGGGTGTCGCCAAGGCCGTCTCAAAAACAGTCGAACTCGGCGTCGCTGGGTACTACCAGCAGCAGACTACCAAAGACAGCGGACCAGCGCCACACAGCTCCGACTTGGACCATGTCTATGGCGTTGGCCCGGAAATCGTGGTGGCAATCCCGAAGTGCGCACTGTTTATCTCCGCGCGGTACGCGCGCGAGTTTGGTGCGGAAGGCTATCGTCCTGAGGGCAATAACTTCACCCTGACGCTCACGAAGAGGTTCTAAATGGGGCCCCTCGCCGTTTGAGGGCCCGAGCACGTCCTTGGAACCACAAATGTCCTGTGTGGCGGAGCCGAAGCCATTTTGCCCAAATGGCGCCGCTGACGTCAGACTCTACCTCAACACCGGCGCGAGGCATGTAGATCGGGCTCTCGACCAGTATCTTCCATCGGCTCGATCGCAGCCGACGACACTCCATCGCGCGATGCGGTATTCGCTGTTTGCTGGTGGCAAACGGCTGCGTCCTGGACTCTGTCTTGCGGCCGCGGATGCTTGCGGTGGAGCACCGGAGCAAGCTATCCCTCTGGCCTGCGCGGTCGAATGCATCCACACATACTCGTTGATCCATGACGACCTGCCTGCGATGGACAACGACGATTTCCGTCGCGGGCGTCCCACTTGTCACAAGGCGTTTGGCGAGGCGGTGGCGATCCTGGCGGGCGACGCGCTCCTTACCCTTGCCTTCGAGATCGCTGCCAAATGCCGCGGTTCGTCGCGTTACGCGCATGCGGATATCATTGGCGAATTGGCACGTGCGGCGGGTTCGCGTCGGCTCGTGGGCGGGCAGGTTGCGGACCTTGAGGCAGAAGGCAGGAATGTGACGCCGGTGGAGCTCCGCCACATTCACGAGCGCAAGACCGCGGCTCTTCTTTGCTGCTCAGTCCGGCTTGGGGGTATGATCGCCGACTGCAAACCGAGAATACTAGCTGCCCTGACTGAGTTCGGTTATTGCACCGGGCTCGCCTTCCAGGTCATCGACGATCTGCTCGATGTCACGCAGTCAAGCCGTCAATTGGGCAAGACCGCTGGCAAGGACCAGGCTTCTCGCAAAGCCACATACCCCGCTCTCGTCGGATTGGATCGATCGCGTCGGATCGCGGCGTCTCTTACGGACCGCGCTTTTGCGGCTTTGAAGCCGCTTGGACGCCGAGCTGCGCTCATGGAGGCGCTGGGCAGACACCTGCTCAAACGAGACCACTGAGGACGCGGCTTCCGATGGGACCTTCCGTCAAACCCGAGTGTTTTGTCGCTCGCCATGTCCGCGCTTTGCCGCGCTCGGGCATCCGCGAGTTTTTCGATTTGGTTCAGGGACACCCCGACGTGATCTCGCTTGGGGTGGGTGAGCCGGATTTTGCCACGCCATGGCACATCCGAGAAGCAGCTATCTACGCTTTGGAGCGTGGCCGGACCAGCTATACTCCCAACCTGGGTTTGCTCAAACTCAGGGAAGCCATTGCCAGCCACGTGGAGGGCAAGTTCGGGCTCCGGTGCGACCCCGTGAAACAGGTTCTGATTACGGTGGGAGTGAGCGAGGCTCTTGACCTTGCTCTTCGGGCCATAATCAATCCTGGAGATGAGATAATCTTCCATGAACCATGTTACGTGAGCTATTCGCCCAGTATCGCGCTAGCACAGGGCGTACCAGTGCCGGTCCGGTGCAATGCGGATGAGGAATTCGCGGTGACTGCCGAGGCGATCGAGGAGGTGGTGACTCCCAGGAGCAAGGCGCTTGTGCTCAATTTCCCTACGAATCCAACCGGCGGCACCATGACCGCCGAGGCTCTGGAGCGGGTAGCGCAGGTTGTCCTGCGCCATGGTTTGCTTGTTATTACCGACGAGATTTACAGCGAGCTAACCTTCGAGGGCACACATGTCAGCATAGCCTCGTTGCCGGGAATGGCGGAGCGGACTCTGTTTCTTCACGGTTTCTCCAAGGCATATGCGATGACCGGCTTTCGGCTCGGTTACGCATGCGGCCCGGCGGACCTGATCGAGGCGATGATGAAGATTCACCAGTACTCGATGTTGTGCGCCAGCATCGTCAGCCAGGAAGCGGCATTCGAGGCGATCAGAAATGGCGGCGCTGACATCGTCGAGATGCGCGAGCAGTACCGGCTTCGTCGGAATTTCATTGTGGATGGGTTCCGCCGAATGGGATTGCCCTGCGCCATGCCGCGCGGTTCGTTCTATGCGTTTCCATCCATTCGTCCGACCGGACTAAGTTCAAAAGAATGCGCTTTGAGACTGCTCAGGCAGTCGGAGGTCGCCTGCGTGCCGGGTGATGCGTTCGGTCCGGGCGGCGAGGGTCACCTGCGATGCTGTTTTGCGACTTCGATGGACCGGATCGAGGAAGCGGTTTCGAGGATTTCACGGTTCGTCACCGGTCTATAGAAGTTTGACTTGTCTCTAACCGAAAATTAGATTGCGCCACAATGCTGGCAGCCAAAGCCAATGCGGCGGATCGCTCAGCGACTGCCATGACTCCCTCCGAATCAGCCTCGGTCTGGAGGGGAATCGTCGCGCCTGTAGAGCCGTTCCTGCAATCGGTGGCTTATTGTCTTGAAAGTCAGGTCGAGGCATTCGAACCCGAAGTGGCGGCGTACGCCCGTTACGCGCTGGCAAATCAGGGTAAGCAACTGAGGCCAGCACTTGTGGCTCTGAGCGCCGGCGCATGCGGCAGACCTTGCCAAGACCTCGTGACAGTGGCGGCGATAATCGAAATGGTCCACCTGGCCACACTTGTTCACGATGACATCGTGGACCAGGCCAGTATCCGGCGGCGCCAGCCCACACTCGCCGCCCACTGGGGCAACGCCGCATCGGTGCTGATTGGGGACTGCCTGTTCGCGCATGCTCTGACAATGGCGGCGGGGTTTCCAACAACGGAGATTTGCCGCGCCGTTGCTCAAGCGACCAGAACGGTCTGCACGGGCGAGATACTCCAAACTCAGCGCCGCGGCCAGACTGACATCGAGCGGGCCGACTATTACCGCATCGTT
>JAXDCU010000346.1:0-4308 GCA_034677645.1 Verrucomicrobiia bacterium | reverse complement strand
GGCTCGTGGGGCGACCGAGCAAGGCCTGGCGCGCGCGGTTTGGGAAGGCTTGCGTGCGGTTCGCCTGCCCTGGGATTTGCCGCCCTTGGGGCAAATCCGCTTCAGTTCCGCTTGAGCAAGTTGCGCCAAACACGCCCAACCCGATCCCGTTGACAACCTAACTTTCGTTCTCCGGCGCTCCTGGCGCTGCTCACCCTCCTTCGCCCCTCGGCCTTGAACTGTGCCTGCTCCCCACTGCCTCGGACGCCGAACCTGCGTACTCAGGCCCTAATTCGGAACGGCTGCTCGCGCGGATTGACGTTTGTAATGTCCAGGAAAAAGGATTAGGATTGAGACGTGGCAAGTTGCCATCGCATGCCGCTTGCAATAGCCGGACCAGGTGAATGGGAGTTAGGCGCTTCCAGGTGGGGCAACATTCGTCATGATCGACTCGCCAAACCAATAGCCTGCCGGCGAGGCAAATCGATCTGACATTTCGAGGCTCCTTACGGATGAAACCCAGAGTGTTACTGGTGGATGACGACGAGGCGGTGCTGTCGGTTCTGAGCATTGCCCTGACACGTCAAGACCATGAAGTCGCGACAGCCAAAGACGCCGCCGCGATGTGGAATGCTATTGCCGCGCGGTGTCCCGATGTGGTGGTCATGGACCGCCGTCTGCCAGATGCCGACGGCGTTGAGTTGGTGGAGGAGATCAAGCTGAGGTATTCTGGCATTCAGGTTATCATACTGACCGGACATGGGTCTCTTGACGCCGCCGTCAACGCCATCAAGGCTGGGGCATTCCATTTCGCGGCCAAGCCTATCGAGTTAGACGGTTTTTGCCTTCTGGTACAACGAGCGTTCGAGCACAAGCAGCTTGCGGAGCGCGCCGAGACGTTGCATCAGGCGGTTTCCACCTTGGGCGGAGAAACCACGCCGCTGTTCCGCAGTTCGGCCATGAGGCACCTTCTGCGCGTCGCGGGGCGCGTTGCCGCCAGTGAGGCCCCTGTTTTCATCGCGGGCGAAAGCGGGACTGGCAAGGAAGTAATCGCAAACGTCGTGCATTCGCTTAGCGGGCGGGCCAGCAAACCGTTCATCAAAGTAAGTTGCGCGGCCTTGATTCCGGACCTGATTGAAAGCGGGCTCTCTGGCGTGGTCACGGTCGCTCACACGGAAGGTCACGCGCACCGAGACAGCCTGTTCGCCCAAGCCCAAGACGGCACGATACTATTCGACGAAATATCTGAAATTCCGGCCGACACACAGTCCACGCTCCTGCGTGTCCTCCAGACAAACTCGGCGCGGCCAGGTGACTCACATGAGCGTGCGCTGGCCAAGTGCAGGATCATTGCAACCACTAACAGGCAAATCGATCGGGCGTTGGCCGAGCACAAAATCCGCGAGGACCTCTATTACCGCATTAGCACGGTTATGTTGCACGTGCCGCCTCTCCGCCAGCGCCCGGAAGATATTGTCCCTCTCGCAAATGCGTTTCTTCGCCGATTCGCGGCGCAGGCTGGCGCTGACGTTCGCGCAATCAGCGATGCCGCGCTTGAGTGTCTGCGGAGATTCGAGTGGCCCGGCAATGTTCGCCAACTGGAGAATGAAATCCAGCGTGCCGTTCTGGTGGCTGAAGGAGACACGGTTGAAGTGAAGGACTTGTCAATCCCCTACGAACAGAGTCATAACGGCGCGATTCCGGCGACCGGGCTTGCGGCGATGGAGCGGACGGCCGTAATAGGCGCTTTGCGCCAGACAGGCGGGAACAAGGCCGCGGCGGCACGACAACTGGGGATCACAAGACAGACTCTGTACAACAAGCTCAGGGACTACGGTCTGGAGGTCTGAACAGCGCCGGAAGGGCTGGTTGACCTCGTCGGATTGCCTGTCTAGGGTAAGAGTGATGTTCGATCTCGTCGCGCCCTTTTCCCCCACGGGTGATCAGCCACAGGCCATCGACAGACTCGCCGAGAGGCTGAGTGTCGGGGCGCGACACCAGGTCCTGAGGGGCGTCACGGGGTCCGGGAAAACCTTCACGATCGCAAATGTCATCGCACGGCTGGGCCGGCCGGCTATTGTGATCTCTCACAACAAGACCCTGGCCGCTCAGCTCTACGCGGAGTTCAAGGCTTTCTTCCCTCGCAACGCCGTTGAGTACTTCGTGTCGTATTTTGATTACTACCAGCCTGAGGCCTACATCCCGCGCACTGACACCTATATCGAGAAAGACTCGAGCAGAAACGAAGAGATCGAGCGTCTGCGCCTCTCGACAATGAGTTCCTTGTTTGCGCGACGCGACGTGGTGGTAGTGGCCAGCGTCTCGTGTATCTACGGCATAGGCAGCAGAGAGGACTATGAGACCATGGTCATCAATTTGTGTGTAGGCCAGGAACTGACGCGTGACCGGATGCTGCATCGCCTCGTCGATCTTCAATACCGCCGCAACGACCTTTCGCTTGAACGGGGGCTCTTTCGCGCGCGTGGTGACACCGTCGAGTTGTGTCCCGCGCACAGCGAGAACGCGCTTCGGGTGGAGTTCTCCGACGAACTGGTCGAGCGGCTTACGAGTTTTGATCCATTAACTGGTTCATCGCTTGAGCAGCTTGACGTGGTCACGGTATATCCCGCGGCTCAGTTCATCACGCCAGTGGAGAAAGTCAGGCGCGCCCTGCTCCCCATTCGCGAGGAGCTCACCGAGCGCATCGCCTGGTTCGAAACGCACGGCAAACTCATCGAGGCCCAGAGAATCAAGACGCGCACCGAATACGACCTCGAGATGCTCGAGGGCATGGGGTATTGCTCCGGCATTGAGAACTACTCCCGGCATTTGGCCGGGCGCCCACCGGGCTCCCGTCCCTGCACACTGCTCGATTTCCTGCCGAGCGACTGTTTACTGGTGATTGACGAGTCGCACGCGACCGTTCCCCAAATAGGCGCGATGCATTCTGGTGATATCAGTCGCAAGAAGGTACTGGTTGATTACGGATTCCGACTGCCTAGCGCCCTGGACAATCGCCCGCTCAGTTTCTCGGAGTTCAAGGGGATTCAAGGCCAAACGATCTACGTCAGCGCCACGCCTGGGCAGGTGGAACTGGAGTGGGCGCGCCAGAGCGCGCTCGCCCTCGGAGAACAAGACGGATCATCGACTGGCGAGATCGATGAAATCGGAACTCCGCCCGGTGTCGTTGAGTTGATCGTCCGACCGACTGGCTTGGTGGACCCTGCCGTGACGGTCAAGCCTCTCAAGGGCCAGATCGACGACCTCATTGAAGAATCCAGACGGCGGGCGGAACGACATGAACGAGTTCTGGTCACGACCCTGACGAAGCGCACCGCTGAAGAATTGACTGACTACCTGCAAGGTATCGGTGTCAACGTTCGATACTTGCATAGCGAGATCGACGCGATCGAACGAGTGGAAGTGCTGCGCGCTCTGCGCAGAGGCGACTTCGACGTCTTGGTGGGCATCAATCTGCTGAGAGAGGGCCTCGACCTGCCGGAAGTGTCACTTGTAGCCATTTTGGATGCTGACAAAGAAGGCTTTCTCCGCTCAACAACGAGCCTCATCCAAACAGCCGGCCGAGCGGCACGGCACATCCATGGGGAAGTCGTACTCTACGCTGACGTGGTGACTGACAGTATCAAACGGTTCTTGGCCATAACCGAATACAGACGCCGTCGACAAATCGCCTATAACGAGGAGCACCACATCACACCTCGCAGCGTTAGCCGCGCTGTCGAGGAAAGCCTGTCAAGCCGCCGCGAGAAGGCGGCTGAAGCCGACGCCCTGCTGCGCGAGGCTGGCGCGGATTTCGACCTCACCGAGACAATCCGCGAGCTCGAATCCGAAATGATCGAAGCCGCCAACAATCTCGAATTCGAAAAGGCCGCGCTTCTGCGGGACCAGATTCGCGAGCTCAAGCGGCAATTCGGAGGGGGTCACGAGCCATCAGCAAGTCGGCCATCGGTCGACAATCGAGTTTCATACCGCCAACACACCAGGCGGCGGCCAAAGGACAGAGGACGGATGACAGAGGACGGAGCACGGAGGACAGAGGACGGATGACGGAATTCAGACCGTGACTGGTGTCATGGCTGATCACCTCGCAGTTTTCGAGATCGTCTCCACCTCTCGGACTTGCTGGACTGGTCTGACTGGTCTGAGGTGCGCGGCGTTTAAGTTCAGATTGGAGTGGCTTCTCTCCTCGATCCTGTACAGGTGCGTTTTGCTTCGCAGGATCAAAGCGTCGCCAACAACCGCTGGAGTTGCCATCAGCGTGCTTTCAAGCTGGTTTTCGGCTAGCACGCGGAACTCGCGCCCGGGCGC
>JAXDCU010000345.1:0-15544 GCA_034677645.1 Verrucomicrobiia bacterium | reverse complement strand
AACGATTGCTCCTCCCACCACTGCCAACCCGGGCCGCGTGACACGACGGCGCACCCAGTGGCGAAGCGCGAAAAGGACCCTGTAAACGCGGTACACCAGCTTTCGCACGGGCAACAGACTTACGGCGGCTCTGGTCATCGTCGGCCCTGATTACTCATGCCGGCACGGGCGTCTTCTTCACTATGTCCTCCACCACGTTGCGTGCGATCAGGCCGGAGAAGCGGGCCTGCGGGTCCATTACGAGCCGATGCGCGATCACCGGCACCGCGAGCTCCTGAACTTGGTCGGGTGTGACGAACTCAAGCCCGTCCATTAAGGCGAGCGCCTGAGCCGCTTTCATGAGCGCCAACGACGCACGCGGACTCGCGCCCAGTTGGACGCCGCTGGCCCTGCGTGTGGAACCAACCAGGTCGACAATGTATCGTTTCAGTTCGTCGCTTATCCGGACTTCAAGAGCTGTCCGTCTGAGGGCAATTGCTTGCTGGACCGTGGTGCAGGGCGAAAGCCGGTCCAACGGATGGTCATGCGCTTGCGCGGAGAGGATGGCGGTTTCGAGTTCTGGCTGGACATAACCGAGCTCAAACTGGAGAGCGAACCTGTCCAATTGTGCTTCGGGTAGCGGGTATGTGCCTCTGAACTCGATCGGGTTTTGGGTGGCGATCACGAAGAAAGGCTCCTGCAGGCGCCGGCGGACCCCATCGACGCTTACTTGGCCTTCGCCCATGGCTTCGAGCAAGGCGGACTGTGTGCGCGGTGAAGCGCGGTTGATTTCGTCCGCGAGCAGGATGTTGGTGAAAACTGGGCCCTCGTGGAATTTGAATGCCTGGTCACGCTGATCGTAGACCGACACGCCGAGCACGTCCGACGGTAACAAGTCGGGTGTGAACTGGAGGCGTCTGAACTGGGCGTCGATGGACCGAGCCAACGCTTTGGCAAACGTGGTTTTGCCTGTTCCAGGGACGTCCTCTAGCAGGACATGGCCGCCGCTGGCAAAGGCGACCAACAGGCGCCGGATCGAACCGGTTTGGCCCTGCATGACCAGTTCCATGTTCGAGGCGAGGCTTTTGTACGCTGATCGCGCGCTGGAGAAACCGTCAGAATTCATTGCTGAGTCTCCTGTTTGTGTGGCAGGCGTTATCATGGCGGCACAAATGAAGCATAGTACGCGCCGCGGCGCAGCATCGCTATTAGGGTCACATCTAAACATTTGACATTTGGTTCAAAGGCAAGAGGCGATACATGTTTGGTTCAGTGTGAATGGCGCGTCGGCGGTGACTACCAAGATGAAACCGGGAATGCCGGGACTATTCCTCCGGCTCCAACCGCCCTGAGAGGCACAGGGCGATGGGCAGCACTCTTCCTCCGCGAGGCAGTGGTGAGTCGAGTGGCTCTACGGGAGCACGGCCGTCACCCGGTAGAATCTGTATCCTGAAGCGATAGTGTCCTGCCACGTTGTGGTTGTGATCCCCGCCGGGGTCAGATTTGTCCACCCACTCGGGAACGGTTTGGCGATATCGCTTGTGGCGTAGACTTCGTAGTAGAGGGCCCCCTGCACGGAGTTCCATTTAAGGACGATATTCGTGCCGCTGAATGTGACCGAGACGACTGGTGGTTTGGGCAGGATGCGAATGGCGTAGTCTTCGACCTCGCCACCATTGAAGGTGCCCGTGTAACTGATGCCGACTAATCTGCTGAGCCGAAATCTAGCGTAGGTTTGGCCCAGCGCGGCCGTTGCCGGGATATTGATTCCGTAGGAATTGACGCCGGGCATGATATTTTGCTTTTGGATGCAATGGTCGGCGGACTGGGCCCAACTGCCGTCGTTGTCGAAGTCAATCCATGCATCCAGGATGGCGGCTTGTGCGTCCGCGCTGGTCATGGTGACGGAAACCGCGACGGACTGGCCAACGATGATCTGGCTGGGGAATGAAACTCCGTCCTCGTCGTCTGGGCTCATGGCGGTGTCGTCACCTGACGCGGAGGCATTGGGTTGGCCGTCGAATTCGCCGTCGACCTGTTTGCCCAGGCAAAAGAGTGGAGGCGAGAGGACATGGCGCGCTCCGTCGTTGGCGAACAGAGTGGGGTACGGGCCGTCAGGCGCGTCTCCGCAGTCGATTGGCATTGCCTTGTCGGGGTGCAGGAAAACGTCTTCGACTTCGCCGTCCGGGGCGGGGCCTGTGGGGGCAAGCACTGGCAAAGTGCTGAAGCGGAAGCGCACAAAGACACTGGAGAGCGGGATAGCTGAAGGAGGGACGACAAAAACGATTCGATTGGCGCCCGCTGTCAGTGGCTGTGATACGGATATTTGTTCCGCCGCGGACCATACGCCGTTTGTGTCGAAATCGGCCCATGCGTTCAGGAACCCGTTTGCGGAAGCAGTGACTAAGACTGTCGCCTGCTGACCTGGTATAAACGACTCGGTGAAAAGTATTCCGTCCTCATCCATGAGGCCGGCGGCGTCGTCTCCGACGGCATTGGGGTCTGGCTGTCCATCGGGTTCGGAATCGATCAGCTTGCCGAGTCGGAGGGATGAAGGAATCCAGTGTCGTGCTCCGTCCGGTTGGAGGGGCTGTGTGGCGAGTTTGGTGGGGAAGGGTGGTTCGGGAGCGTCGCCGAAATCCCAGTTTGGCTCGCCAGGCACCAAGACGTTTGCGGCGAATTCCGACGTGTTGCCGTACATGTCGGTTGTTGTAGCTGTCACATAATCGCCGGGATAGAGCACGCCGAAGACGGTGAAGCCCCAGTTGCCTGAGGCGTCAGGAGTAGCGGTGCCGACATAAGCTTGGGCCTGTCCATGTTGCTTGCCGGTTGCGTCGGGCAGAGCTTTGAAGACCTCCACGCGGGCTTGCGTGGGGTCACTGTTGATCTGCACGAAGCCGCCAATCGAAGTTGTCACCGCGCCGGGATTGAATGTCAGAGAATTGATTACGGGGAAGTTGACGAACTGGTTGGGGCCGATGTCAACGTCGCCGGTGTCGTTGAGCGTCAAGCCGTCCTCCTGCAAATCTATGCCGAGGTAGCCAGGGTCCGAGTATCCGTTGTAGTAAATGGCGTTTTGGCTGATCGTGTTGAAGTCCGCGTTGGCCCAATTGTCCTGCCAATGCTCCCAGACCATCACGCCGTTCCTGCCGTTGAAGGCGATGACATTGTTGAGAATCTGATTGTACTGGGCGTAGCCGCCGTAGTAGTGGGTGCCGTATGCACCGATGCTCACACCATGCCTGGTGTTTGGCATGGGGTTGAGGTTCACGTCGGCCCCGATACGGTTGTTCCGAACAATGTTCCTATCCGTGAAAATCCTGGCTTCGGCGTAGCCCACAATGCAGACCCCTTCGAAGCCGTTTGCGCAGACAATGTTGTTTTCCACGACATTGTCATGGGTGCCTTCGCCGAGATAAACGCCGTCATGGTCGTTCGGAATCGGGATGGGTCCTTGCCCGCTGATGCGAGTGCCGACGAAGTTGTTGCGGACGATGTTGAAGCTGACGTCGCCGTCGCTTGGGCAGCTCGATATGCCGATTCCTTCCGCCCAATTGCCGGAGGAGAGACAATGCTCGATTACGTTGTTGTGTGCCTGGCCAGGATCGCCTGGCACAAGGACGATGTAAATACCGGCCCACAGATCGCCGCTGAAGCCTCTGTGTCGGCCGTTACCCCAGTCCATCGTGCCGGTTGGATCGGTTCCCGAGAAGCAGCAGTAGACCCGATTGTTGAACGCGCCCTGAAAGGGCAGGGAGGCTTGGATGCAAATGCCGTCATGGGGAAACGAGTGAAGGACCAGACCGCGTATGTCGTTGTGTGACGAACGAATCCATATCCCGTGCGCATAGGCTGTGGGGGCGATAGGGACCACTGGCGGTACGATAGCGCTGCCGTCAAGCCGCACACGCAGGGTGGCGGTTGCGGGCGGGTTCGGGCCGGGAGAGGCGCCAGGTTGTGAGAATCCGTCTATGGTTACGCCTGCGGGGTCCCACAATGCTGGGAGTGGGGTGGCCAGCAAGATCGTGGCAACGCCGCCCGCGGCAGGGATGTTGAAGTTGATTGTGTCATTGCCGGGGATGGCTTCGGCCTGCTGGATGGCCCAACGCAGGCTGCCGCTGCCCGAGTCGGCCGAATTGATCACCGTGAACACAGCCGCGTTCGATACAACCGAAGCGAACACAAACGTGGCAAGGACCGTGGAGGTGGTCTGAGTTGTTGTTCTCATAGCTTCCTTTCACCCACGCGCGACGACGGCTTTTTAATACTTGGTTAGCCTTTTAGAGTTTTCTTTTTCTAGCGTTAGAAGCATGACAGCGCGACGGATGCATTTCAAGCTAAAAGCGGAGGCGCGATTCACTTTCACTTTTGAACGAGAATTGGTCCGGCACATGCGCCCGTGAGGCTGCGACCGCCAGTGGGCGTGACCAGGTAAGTGTTTTCGGTTCCGACCATTCCGACGCGTGGCACGCCTCGTTTAGGTTCGAGTGCCACGACCATCCCCTCGAGCAGTGGATCGTCGAAGCCCTCCGCCAACACTGGCGGTTCGTCAACCTGCAGACCCACGCCATGTCCGAGGAACCTGGCTTGGCGATTGCCAAATCCCATGAAGTGAGTGAGAAACTCCGGGTCGAGGCTTTCCATGACGGTGGCGTAGATGAGGGAGGGGATTGCATCGGGTTTGAGCAGCGCGGCGAGATTGCGCTGGATTTCCAGGCACCGCTCGTGCGCGGCAATTGCCTCCGCGGGCAACGGCCGTCCGAACATGTAGATCATTGTTTTATCGGTTGCGTAGCCTTCGACGCTGCAGCCGATGTCGACGAACACCAAGTCGCCCTGCATGAGTCTGCGATCTCGGCTGCCGAGCACTGGCGCGCCAGGGCTCATCCCGCGACATCCGCCCGGTCCGTCGAAACTCGTCGGATAGAGCGAGTTTTCCCCAAAGCCCAGTTGTCCCACAACGATATCGACGTTGAACATGTTGAATCGGACCGTTCCTTCATGTCCCTCTTTCACCATGGCTGAATAGAGATCGCAGGCGAACTCCGACTCGCTGATTCCTTCGCGCAACAGACTCGGGGCCGCCTCTTCGAGAATGCGACGGTGGATGGCTCCTGCCCGTTCCATAATGGCGATCTCATAGGCGCTCTTGACCGCTCTGGTCCAACCGATCTGAGCGTCCAGAGACGCCACTTCCGCGCATGGGAAATACCGTTGGAACCTCTCCACCAGACCGAATGGAACGATGGCGGTTTCGAGGTGAATGGACGGCCAGGTGGCGGCGACTCCCATGGCTTGGGCCGGGTCCCGGAAACTTTTCATGGGGCGGATATTGGGAAACAGGGATTCGGTATGCGCTCGCTCCAAACTCCGGCGGACCCAAAACACGGCGTCATCATCCCGTGGGACCAGCAACAAACCATCCTGCATGGTGCCGGTGAAGTAGTATTGATTCACGCGACTGAAGAACGCGGCCAGTCTCCATGTCGGTTGGTCCGCGTCCATCCGTGCCCTGAACCTCATCAACCGATTGGTCAACTCCGCGCGTGGAACCTGTGTGGTCATGTTGTTGTCCTCGACATTACGTGGCCAATCGACGCGCCGCAAAGAAAGAACGAACGCGGGTGACTGCTTTGCGGCTTGCCAAGGCGCCATCATGCTTCAGACTCAAACAGAACAGTCGTCGAGATGAACCACATGTCTTGGCGTAGACCTCGATGTCCCTTGCGGTTCTTTATGTCTGGAGTCGCAGCGGTCCTGGCGTCGCTGGTTGGCTGCAACGGCACGCTTGGCCAAATGACGGAATCGGGTGTGGTGCCGCCGGGACACTCGCGTGGCGATGTGATCAGTTACTCCTACGTTCCGATTCGCACCTACCCACCGAGAGCGGGTCTGGGGATTCTGCCCTATCTGATGGAGTATTATCTGATGAAATGGTCGGGTGATCGACCGCTGAGCGCGCATCATGCCGAGAACATCCGTCGCATCGACCTCGCCAGCCAGTGGTCCACGGCGATCATGCTCTACGCGAGGGAGGATGAATGGCGCGACGAGTTGATCCACCTCATGATTCGGGCGTTTCAGCATAGGCAACTGCTCGTGATGCGGTGTTATTACAGCGGCGAGAAACCCGGGCGAGAGCCGTATCTACAGTTTCGGCACATTCTGGAGAAACTCTGGGAGAACCGCGACCGGGAACTCGTCAGCCCCGAAGGCCAACGTGCCACGGGCCGGCAGCTCATCAACAATCTTCTCGCGTGCAAACTGGGCGACGAAGGTGAATGCGGTTTGGGCACCGCCGGTCTCGAACGGGTCTATGGCGAGTACGACCGGCTGATCCGCTTGCGGACGATGAATGGTGCACAGCCATTCCGGCACATCAAGGGCTGGTACAACATGCTGGGCTACGCCGCTCTCAACTACAACGGCTGCTACGCCGCCACCCAGGCCGACGTGGACCGGCACCGGCGCGTCAGACTCCCCTCCAACACGCAGGCAGTCGGCGTGGACGTGTATCATTACTGGTTTCACCAATACAGCCCCTTCGATCCCGCGGACCTGTCCATCCCGCGCGAGAAAGTCCGTGCTCATTCGGACGAATGGCAACGCATCCGCACCAAGTACTATCCGGAAGGAATCCAGGTTGGGGTGTGCACCAACAGCCACGATCCCAAGACGTGGACGCCTGAATGCTGGAACGACACCCACGCGTTGATGAGCGCCATCCAACTAGCCGGCGCTTCGAACGCCGAGATGTGGTACATCGGTGCGTGCGGCCAGTTAGGCCCTTCGAAAGGCGATGGCGCCACCTACACAACTCCGGTCGAGACCATGGAGTCCTACTACCATCATCTCAAAGCCGGTCCATGGGTTGCGCTTGCATGGTGGACTTTCGGCTCGGACAGGACTTGTCACGGTGGACTTGAGTACTATGACGAGACGCTTGAGCACTACACGCCTCAGCATCCGGAAGGCATGCCTTACTCGCGCCAGATGCTACAATACTGGCACAACGCTTACGTGGGCGTGAAGAAGCGCATGTTCAACGACGTTGTGCACGGTCAACTCAAACAGATGTAGTGAGCTCAGGCTGAGCACGAGAAGACCGCGGCCCGGATGCCACCAAGGTTCCACACCATGCTCGCGCCCAAACGCGCCAGGGCGGACACATTTCCGGTGCGGTCCGGATCATTTGGCTTTTTCGACCTCCACGGCGTAAGTGTGAGTCGTTGCCCGGCCGCGGCGAGGGTTGCTGTGGAAATTGCCGCTGAACACGATCCACTTGCCGTCAGGCGTGAATGTGACGTTGGGTTCCACGCCACCGTTCTTGCCGTAATTGTGACGGGACATGTCCACCAGTCGCTCGCACTTCAAATAGCCGGCGTCGATTAGGTCTTTCTTATCGCGAAATGAACTGCCGCGTACCATGGCGGGCTTGAACAAGTAAATCCATTGGCCATTGCCCGGCGGGTCGAGGACTTCGCCGTCGGGCGAGCGGGCTGCCACGCTCCCGGGTCCGCCTCCGTCTCCGGCGAAGAGCTTGCCGTCGGGTGAGATGTTGAAATGAACCGACCATTCCTCGCGCCGGAGGTTGTACCATGTGCGATGACCTGTCGCCAGGTCGATGCCCGCCAGCCAGAAGACCGTGCTGCGCGGCGTTTGCAGGTCGTACCAGACAGTTTTTCCATCGGCGCTAAAAAACTCGTGGCCGGCGATTTCCATGTTCATGGTGCGCTCGTGCAATAGGCGAGCCTGGGTGCCGTCCGCGCGGACCGTCCAGACGCGGTCGGTATAATGCCATGGACCTTCGTGGCAGAAGAGGATTTGCAGCGGATCGGTCGGGGAACACTGGAGATGGTTGGTCCAGTCATTCTCACGGTGGACGACTCTGAAATCGCCGGTCTTGAGGTCTACGGTGTAGATCATCTTCGGCGTGCCAGCGGCCCATCCGGCTTCTAAACGGTCACCCCAGCCCCCAGCCGGTGGCGTGCGTGGCTCGACCTTGCCGTCTGGGTCGGGGGCGATGCCGACAAGGAGTGTCTCGTCGCAGTTGATCGCGATTGCACCACCCCAGCCTCGAACCTGGGGCGGAAGTTCCACGACTTCGTGCGTCGTTTTCGTCTCAAGGTGGACCGCCATGATGACATTGCCCTGGCGGAAATAGGCCTCGCGCGTCCGCCTGGCTGTGGCGATGCAGCGGGTGTTAGGCAGAACGAGTTCGCGTTTTGGCGGGCTTTTGCCGAGCGTGGTCAAATCCACGGCGACCAACCCCTCGCGAGCATGGATTACGATCTTGTCACCTTCTGGCGTGTAGGTGTGCTGGTGAAAATACAGACTGGCCCCGCCATCGTCAGGCGACAGGCGAATAACGCGATGGCCGGTTGCGGGATCGACCCAATCGGAAGGCAGTGTGTCGGGTGAAACGTCGGCGGCATGCGCGGCGCCGGCAGCGACAAGGAGAAGAACGGCGGCAGGGACAGCGAGAAGGCACGGAACCAGTTTCATGGAACCTGTCAATAACTGATGCGCCAGCCTTCCGCGAGAACGAAGATGCGCAACGCGAGTCTAATCGGGAGGAACTATCGCAGCGGCGAAATGGCGTTCGCCGCGGTAGCGCTCTCTTGCTAAACATGAGTGCGCGGAGTAGTGTTTCTCAAAATGACGCGGGTCGATCGAGTGCCGCCGCCAACCCCGGCAATCTTCGCGAGTCCGCGGGCGATTGAACATGTCATTAGCGCTATTTTTTTTGGCTGTGGGAGGACTGACCTCGCTGGCGTGCGGCATTTGGCTTATCGTCATAGCCGTCCGGCTCAGGAAGTACATCTGGATTCCGCTGATGCTTCTCGTGCCTTTTGCCACGATCGTATTTGTCATTCTCAACTGGGCTGAAGCCAAGAAACCGTTCTTGATCTCGCTAGCCGCTATTCCCCTGATGCTGATCGGTATGGCCGTTGGGATGCGCAGCGCGGCGGGCATGATGTCCGAGGAGACCTTGAGGAGCATGCAGTCCGGGGGGCGGTTGAGTCTTCCCACGCAAACAGCACCTCATTCACAAGAGCCTGCGCCCGACACTAGCGCGGAGCCGGAAGTCGTGGCCCAGCGGAGGCCAGGGCCGCCTCCTGTGGCGTCTCCTCCCGTGTCAGCGCGGCAACCTGGTCCTGGTGCTGGCCGACTAGTCGAGCCCGCCGCGGCGCCGGCGGTCAGGGCGCCTCGGTCGGTTGAGAAGCCAGCGCCGACAGCGACAGCAACTGTCACTCCTGCGCCGCCGCTGCCGAAGCCGGAAGAAAAGCCCGAAGTCGAACCGGTCTTGGCCGCTGGGGCCGTTGCGCAGCCCGCGACGGTCGCGTCAATCGCGCTTGCGGAGGATAGACCGATACAGGCGCAAGCTGGTCCGCCGGTGACGATTGAGTTCGCAGGCCTCGAAGACGACCGAGGCGAAGTGCTTCGCAATGTACGTCTGCGGGTGACGAACCGCGCCAACCAACCAGTTCGAAAAGTGAAGATGATCATGACATACGTGGATCGTTGGGGCGCGAGTCTGAGAAGCTGGACGACCGATCACGAGGACCCTGAGGGCAAGAATCTCGCTGGCGCTGGCGCGACCCGCGAGATCACATGTCCGGCCTTCTTCATGCCTGACACGACAGCGAACGTTCACACACGCGTTCGTGAAATCACGTTTGTGGATGGAACAATCTGGAGATCACCTTAGCGCCCAGCGGTCATGAACGTCTTGGTTGCGTTCTTGACCAGAAACGCCGCGTCAGTTGCTCGCTCCCGGCCAGACCAGTGTGTTATTTTCTCGACAAAATGGAACGCAGATGAACGTCTATTTGCTCAGGCACGGCATCGCGGTCGAACGCGGTTCTCTCGGTTACGCGGACGATGCTGAGCGCCCTCTGACGGACGAAGGCTGGACAAAGATGCAGCGTATCGCTCGCGCGATCGAGGCCATGGAACTCGAATTCGACCGCATTCTGTCGAGTCCGTACTTGCGAGCTCGCCAGACGGCAGAGGTGATCGTCAATCGACTCGGGGCACAACGGCGGCTCGATTTCAGCGACAACCTCACTCCTGAAGGCAATCCGAATGCGCTGATCCGCGAAGTGACGTTGTTTCGGCCGCCGGCAAGGAACGTGCTGTTGGTCGGCCACGAACCTTATTTGAGCGGCCTGGCAGCTTTTCTTCTGTCTGGCAAGACGGGACTGGCCATGAACTTCAAGAAGGGCGGGCTGGCGCGACTGTCGGTCGAACGTCTGACGGCGGGGCCATGTGCCACACTCGAGTGGTTGCTGACGCCGCGCCAGATGGCGATGATGGCATAGCAGGACGTGGCCTGGAGCCGATTCGGAAATATGAAAGCGGAAATGTGAAATCTGAAATCTGAGATTTGAGATTTGAGATTTGAGATTTGAAATCTGAAATCCCACAATAGGTCCGGACCGCGAATATCGAACCGCCAAAACATCGTGCCTCCGCAACATATCCGATCATTCAAATACTCAAGATTGCATCGAAACCAGACCATGAAACCTCGCATCACGATTCCGATCGCCACGGCATGCTTTTGTTTGTGCTTGTTGGCTCTGCCTGGGTGCAGCTCATACTCGGTGCGGACAATCCAGTATGTCGGCGCGCCCCGGCCCGCGGCCACGTCGCCAACGCGCATTGAGATTCTGCGGGCCGAACCCGCGCGTCCTCACGAAAAACTGGGTGAAGTAGTTGTGGACGCGACGATTGATCCGCCTCCATCAATCGAGAAAGTTGAAGCGGCGCTGCGCAGGGATGCCGCCAAGCTGGGGGCGGATGCGGTTGTGCTTGTTCACGACCAAACTCACCCTGTGGGCGCGTACGTGAGCGGACCGTGGTGGTCGCCGATGATGGTGACGGTCCACGGCCGGCTGATTGTTGCCGTGGCGATTAAGTACAATTGAGGCTAGGACGAACAATGGATACTAACGATCGCCGGACGATGGTTGCCGCGCGCCTGCACGGGCCCGGAGACCTCCGTGTCGAAACAATGCCGCATCCGGGATCGCCAGGCCCAGGCGAGGTGCTTCTGCGGGTGACTGTCACTGGCATTTGCGGAAGCGATCTGCACTCATACGAGGACGCCCGGATCGGCGATACGCGCGTTGAGGCGCCATTGGTGCTGGGACATGAATTCTCAGCGGTCGTGGAGGAAGCGGGCGCGGCCGCTCAGGATGCTTCTGGCAACGTGATCCAGCCAGGAACACACGTTGCTGTGGACCCGGCGCGTCCCTGCATGACTTGCGAACTTTGCCAGCATGGGCACCCGAATCTCTGTTGCCGGCTTCATTTTTGCGGTTGCGCTCCCGACGATGGCAGTCTCAGCGAGTGGATTCGAATGCCGAGTCACTGTTGCTACACTGCGCCCGAAAAGCTCGACGACGAGGAACTGGCGTTGCTTGAGCCGCTGGGCGTTGCCCTCCATGCTGTTGACCTGGCTCGTGTGCGAGTGGGCCAGAGCATGGCGATTGTTGGCGCTGGCCCGATAGGTCTGCTTTGTCTGCAGGTTGCGCGTTTGGCGGGGGCGGGGCCGGTCTTTATCAGCGATAAGTTCCCGTGGCGGTTGCGGCTTGCCGAGGCGTGGGGGGGGATTCCCGTGTCGATTGAGCGCGGAAGCGCGGTGGAGTATGTGGGGCGGGAGACGCGGGGTCGTGGGGTTGACAGAGTAATTGAGGCAGCCTGGGGAGACGAAGCAGCCGAACAGGCGGCGGAGCTGGCGCGTCTGGGAGGTCGGGTTGTGCTTGTAGGCATTCCGCGGGACGATCGTTTGGCGATGAGGCACTCCACGGCGCGTCGGAAGGGCCTGACGATTGTTATGAGTCGGCGGATGAAACATGTCTACCCGCGGGCGATAACGTTGGCCAGCGGCGGTCTGGTTCATTTGCGGGAGCTGGTGAGCCACCGTTTTTCTTTGCGACAAGCGCCTGAGGCATTTCGATTGAGCGCGGCATACGAAGACGAAGTGATCAAGGCCATGGTCAGTAGCCGGGTCTGATCACAGCGCGGCGAAGCCGCGACCGAACCATCCGGTCGAGAAGATCGCAAGGTTACATCGCAACCCTTCCCCTCGCCGCGCTGCATGCGACGACTGCGTCGCCATATCAAGGTCTTGACAAGGAGAGGATTCCAAAGCCGGGGAATCTCCGCCCGCCGCGAGGATTCCGCATGAGAGTCGTATAGCATCTTGACGGGAGGGCTGGGCTGACGCAGCGTTCGGGGCAGGACCAGAGGTTATCTGTGTGGAGAATTGCGATATGCCGATCTACGAGTTTGCGTGTCCGAAGTGCCGGGTCATATTCAACTTTCTGTCAAAGAAAGCGAGTCCCGGACGGCCTCCTCGTTGCCCCAAGTGCGGCAACCAGAGAATGTCGAAGCAAGTGAGCCGTTTCGCGGCACCGCGTGGTGTTGCGGAACCCAGCGCTGCGTCGCCAGACGTCGGCCCGGAAGGAGAAGGACCTGACATGGACGATCCGCGCGTGATGCGGGCGATGGCGGAGATGGAACGGGACATTGAGCATTTGGACGAGAACAATCCCAGGCACATGGCGCACATGATGAAGAAGATGAAAGATATCCTTCCGCCTGGAATGATGCCCAAGGAGATGGATGTTGCAATCAAGCGTCTCGAAAAAGGAGAAGACCCTGAGAAAATAGAAGCCGACATGGGTGACGAGCTGGGCGAAATGTTCGGAGGGCCCGAAGGCGAGGGAGAAGAAGATTACGGCGGTGGGGGAGGCTACGCGAGGGACAGCGGGCTCTACGACTACTGAACTGGCGAGGCGCTTTGCCTGTTCAGAACGCCGCCGGCTTGCGTGGCCGCTCGCACCATATATGTTTTCCCCGCGCGTCAAAAGAGGCGCCTTCCTTCTGGAGGGTCTCAACAGCGTCGGAGTAGGTCTCTACTTCAGCTATTTGTTCTTCCACATGCGGGACCAGTTTGGCTTCGCCAATCTGGGTAATCTTTCACTGTGCGCCGTCAACGGCGCTGTGTATTGCGTGACGGTGTGGTTTGCCGGCAAGTACGCGCAGAAGCACGGTTACCTGGTCGCGCTACGGCAAGGATCGCTGATCATGAGCGGCGCCACTTTGGTCGGGGGCGGTTTAGTGCCTTCGGTCGCAAACGCCGTCTCCGGCCAGGTCTGTGTAATGATCACATGGACGATTGGGATGAGCCTGACATGGCCGGCGCTGGAGGCGACCGTGAGCGAGGGCGAGCCGCCCGGGCGCCTGCAACGACATATCGGACTTTACAACGTCATATGGTCAGCGGGCGGGGCGGTGGCGTATTTCGTTGGCGGGGCTATGATGGAAAGGCTTGGTTACCGGAGCATCTTTTTGGTGCCAGCGGCCATTCATGCGTGCCAGTTCGTGCTAGCGTTGGCGCTCGAACGCGAGCATCGCCGTCGGCCGCGTGCCGAGGAGTCGGCGTCGGAAGTGCCGGTGCGATCAGGCCAATCCGGGGCGCGGCCGAGATCGGCTGTCATAAGTCGGCGCTTTCTTCGGATGGCGTGGGTGGCCAATCCCTTCTCG
This sequence comes from Verrucomicrobiia bacterium, assembly GCA_034677645.1. Classification (GTDB taxonomy): domain Bacteria; phylum Verrucomicrobiota; class Verrucomicrobiia; order Limisphaerales; family J093; genus JAAYVR01. Next base: position 2,005 of record JAXDCU010000345.1, on the reverse strand, counting down.
TATGTCGCCGTGAATGCTCTTGTGCCGGTGATCCCGAAGTTAGCGGAGAGGTTTGGGATGGGGCCGATGCTCGCCGGCTTTTTCTGTTCAGCGTGGCCATTTGCCAGGTTGGTATCGTTCTTGGTTCTCTGGCTGTGGACCGGATGGCACTACAGATTTCGCTGGTTGCTTGGGTCTTACATGGCCATGGCGGTCTGTTTCTTGGCTATCCTGCTGGGTCAGAGGCTTTGGCTTGTGTTGGTCGCGCAATTAGTCTTCGGCGCCGCGGTCGGTCTCATGTATTATTCGTCGCTCTACTATTCAATGGATGTTGGGGTGACCAAGGGCGAGCACGGCGGTTTTCACGAGGCGGCGATTGGGGCTGGCATCTTCACGGGACCGGCAGTTGGGGCTGTCTCGATTCGTTTCTTCCCGGGCCTGCCGAACATGAATGCGTGGGCGGTGGGGGTGTTGCTGGTGGGTGGCTTGGTCTGGTTGCTGACCCTCTACCACAAGCCGCGTAGGGGAACCGAACCGCGCTGTTGAATCACCGCGTACGCCCTAACGCGACGCAACCGCTGACAACGTTTGTCGAAGCATGGGATTGACCAGCCGCGGCTGAAACGTCACGCTAGCATGGTCATGCTTGATCCAGTGCAACTCTTGGACTCACTTACAGGGCGCCTGCCAGCAGCGCTGGATTTGCTGCGGCAAATGGTGTCGATCAACAGTTGGACCGAGAACCCGGATGGCGTGAACCGGCTGGGGAAACTCACTGCTGCGTGCTTCGCGGAAATGGGATTTGTTTCTGAGACGGTGGCATCGGCAAACCCGGCCTACGGCGACCATCTGGTGCTCACGAGGCATGGCAGCTCCGGCTCTTCGCTCGCTCTCGTCTCGCATCTTGACACGGTATTCCCGCCTGAGGAGGAGGAACACAACGATTTTCACTGGCAGATCGATGGCGACCGCATCTACGGCCCCGGCACGCACGACATCAAGGGCGGTACAGTTATGATTTGGCTCGTTCTGGATGCGCTCAGGCGCCAAGCGCCCAAGGTCTTCGATCAAGTCGATTGGCGACTATTCTTGGACTCATCCGAAGAGACCTCGTCATGCGGATTCGCGAGACTCTGTAGTGAGCGGATGGACGAGGGCACTTTGGCAGCCTTGGTATTTGAAGCTGAAGGGCGGCGAGACGGAGTGCGGCGGCTGGTGGTATCGCGAAAAGGACGAGCCACGTGGCGAGTGTCGGTCAGCGGACGTGGGGCGCACGCTGGCGGACGTCATCCGCGGGGCGCCAACGCGATTGTCGAACTGGGACGCGTCGTGCAGCGGATCGCGGCGCTGACCGACTACACGCGCGACCTCACGTTCAATGTCGGCTCGGTAATTGGCGGCGGCGGACTAAACCGCGTGCCGCACCTCGCGGTTGCGCAAGGCGAGTTCCGAGCATATGACCCCGATGTGTTTGCTCAGGGGAAGGCGTCGCTACAGGCGATGGCTGGCCCCGGCCAGGTGCGCAGCGAAGAGGACGGGTTCACCTGTGAAGTCGCTGTCGAGTTGCTGAGCGAGACCGCGCCATGGCCGCGCAACCCAGGCACCGACTTGTTGCTCCAAGTGTGGCGAGAAGCAGGCGCCCGCCTTGGTTTTGAAACTGAAGGAGAGCAGCGGGGCGGATTGAGCGACGGCAATCTCCTGTGGCAGTTTGTGCCTACAATCGACGGGCTTGGTCCGCACGGCGAGAACGATCATTGCTCCGAGAGAAGCGCGGATGGGGGGAAGGTGCCTGAGTACGTCGAAGTGAGTTCGTTTGTCGCGAAAGCCGCCTTGAACGCACTGGCGATCGAGGCTTTGACCGTTAGGCGGAAGCCCGCTTGAGCCTGTCGGCGATCCCACGCCACTCTGGAGCGGCAGGTGGTGTCTCGACGATGATTGTTTGCGCGCCTGCTTCGTCGCAACAATGCAAAGCCGCGTAGAGCGCGCGCGCGTAATCCGGAGCCTCACGCGGAAGGACTGTTACACC
>JAXDCU010000344.1:0-12872 GCA_034677645.1 Verrucomicrobiia bacterium | reverse complement strand
TTACCACAACCGCTGACCTCCAAGCGCACTTCCAGCGACTGGCCAGTTCCGCTGTCCAGGCGCTGTTTCACGTCGCCGCTGTCAGTGATTTCATGCCGGCGGGTTTCTGGACTCGTTCTCGCGCTGGGGAACTCCAACCACTAGTTGCCGGAAAAGTTCCTTCGAACATCGAGCCGCTCTGGATTGAATTGCGCCAAACGCCGAAACTGATCGCTCGTTTGCGAGACTGGTTCCCACAAGCGATCATCGTTGGCTGGAAGTATGAGGTCGACGGCGACCGCGTCAGCGCCATTGCGCGCGGGCGCGCTCAACTTAACTCATGCCGCGCGTCGGCGTGTGTCGTCAATGGCCCCGCCTATGGCACTGGTTTTTGCATAGTTATGGCCAGCGACAGCGAGGAGTGCGTTGACGAGCCTCTCGATCTGTATCGAGCGCTAGCGCGCCTGATTGGGGATTAGTCCTCGCAAGAGCCGGAGATTTGACATGTGCTCCACCGGTTCTATTGATTAGTCGAAAGCAATGGACCCTGACATAACTCAAGACGCGACCAGCCTCCTGGTTCTAATGGCCATTGTGGCGGCCAACGAGCTGAACAGTCGCCCAGTAAATGTCGACAGCCTCGAACGGGCATCGTTCATTGACTGGGTTCAGCTATAGAGTCAGAGTAATCGATATTGGCATTCCTGACGAAAGACTGCTCGACAGTGACACACAATCCGCGTACCGAAAAGGCCGTGAAACAGGAGTGCGTCGGGGTTCCGGCCCCAGATACCACTACCGACCGCCGAGACCAGACCTTCAGCGCCAGGCAAGAGGCAAAAGACCATGGGACGCGTGAGCGGTTCCTCGGCATTGACCTCGGCGCCGAAACGATCAAGGTCGTGGAGTTGCTGCGCAATGGACAGACACTCGAACGCGGCCGATTCAGTTTGGTTGACCACGGTAAGGAGCCTGGAACGCGGTTGCTCGAATTGCTTCATGGTTTCGATTGGGGCGGGGTCAGAGGGGCAGCCGTTACGGGCCGCTTGAGTCGACTCGTGTCGTTGCCTCGAATTCCGACCAAGCAGGCGCAGGCGCGAGCCTGTCGCCACCTGTACGGCAACCGCCCTGCAACCGTGGTCTCGATAGGCAGTCACGGCTTCTCGGTGCTCGAACTGCGCGAAAGCGGTGTGGAGGTCTACCGCGAGAATAGCAGATGCTCGCAAGGCACAGGCAATTTCCTGAGACAACTGACGGAGCGCTTCGACCTCAGTGTTGAGAAGGCTAGCGATCTATGCGCGGACGTCGCCAATCCCGCTCCACTCTCCGGCCGCTGTCCGGTGATTCTCAAGACGGATATGACCCACTTGGCGAACAAGGGCGAGGACAGGGCTCGCATATTGGCGGGCCTGTTCGACGCCGTGTGCGCCAATGTCCTTAACTTAGTCAAGCCGCGTCTGAGTCCGCCCGACGTCCTGCTGATTGGGGGTGTGACTTTGTCCAGGCGCGTTCGCTCCTTCTGCGAACGCTTCTTGACCGACAACGGCCTGAAACTGCACGACGTGGCCCTTGACGATGCCCGGTATTTCGAAGCGCTTGGCGCCGCTCTCGAAGCGACGGTGCAGAACAAGAAGCTACCTCCTCTCCGGGAGCTCATCGAAGCTGAGACCGACGTGTCTCTCGAACAGCTACCGGCACTCTCCAAAGCACTGGAGAAAGTTCGCCATCTCAACGCGCCACCGCATCGGGAACTGACCGCTGATGCAAGACTGCTTTTGGGTTTCGACATTGGCTCAACGGGTTCGAAAATCGTGGCGCTTGACGCCGAGAGCCGAGAGTTGGTTTGGGAAAGCTACAGACGCACCGGCGGCGACCCCGTGGGCGCGGCGCAAGCACTGATGCGGCGCTTCACGGAATGCAGACTCAGTAAATTGCCAGTTGTCGGGCTTGGGGTCACGGGCAGCGGCCGCGAGATCGTAGGTTCGTTGATGGTGACTTGCTACGGGCGTGAATCAGTCTTCATCATGAATGAGATTGTGGCCCATGCCGAGGGTGCTCTTCATTATGACGGACGAGTTGACACGATTTTCGAAATTGGAGGCCAGGACGCCAAGTATATCAGACTCGCCGCCGGCAGGGTGATAGACTGCGCAATGAACGAAGCGTGCAGCGCTGGCACTGGCTCATTCATCGAAGAACAAGGCCGCAAGTTCGCCGGCCTCGAAGACGTGGCGTTGCTCGGCAAAGCGGCCCTTTCGGCGCCGTTCGGAGTCTCACTAGGCCAGCATTGCTCGGTTTTCATGGCAGAGGTCATCGACGAAGCCGTTTCCGCCAACGTGGACCAGACAGCAATCATCGCCGGGCTTTATGACTCGATAATCCAAAACTACCTGAACCGGGTGAAGGGGTGTAGGTCAGTTGGCCAAGTGGTCTTCTGCCAGGGCATGCCTTTCTCAGCGGACGCTTTGGCCGCCGCCGTCGCACGCCAAACTGGCAGTGAAGTGATCGTGCCACCCAGCCCCGGCACGGTGGGCGCACTCGGCATTGCGCTGCTCGCCAAGAGACTGCTTCCGAAAGTCGATGGAGCGCCGCTCAATCCCGCATTGTTCCTTGGCGCCAAGGTTGAGCAGAAAGACACTTTTGTCTGCAAGTCCAGCGTCGGTTGCGGTGGCGCAGGCAACAAATGCCGCATCGATAGCCTCAAGACATTGCTCGAAGGACATCGTCAGGTTTTCAATTGGGGCGGAGCTTGCTCGCTCTACGATAAAGGAGCCCGCAAGAACAAACTCCCGGACCGATCGCCCGACCCGTTCCGCGAGCGCGAGGAACTCGTACAACAGATCGTTCGCGCCCGGCCCACGCGCGGCGACCGCAAGCTCGTCGCGATCACCGATGAATTCATCCTCAAGAGCCTCTTCCCGTTCTTCGCGACTTTTCTCTACGAGCTCGACTTTGACTTGGTGTTTCTCACGGGCGCGGACCATGTCACGCTCAAACGCGGCATTCAGGAGGCAAACGTGCCATTCTGCGCGCCGATGCAACTGTTCCACGGGCTGGTCAGTAGCATGATTGAGGTTGAGTCAGACCTCCTTTTCCTGCCCATGCTCCTCGACCTGCCGCGGGCTGGCGACGAGCCGCTGGCAAAGACCTGCCCAATTGTCCAAGGCTCCCCTGACATGATCCGCTGGAGTCTGGGCTTAAGAGACAACAAGCGCCTGGTTTCGCCCGTGATTCACTTCGGCTGCGGCAACATAACGTCGCAAGCGTTTGAAGAGAGTTGCCGCCAGTTGGCCAAAGACCTGGGCAAATCAGACGCCGATTCCGCCAGCGCATTCAAATCCGCTCAACTTGCCCAGGAAGATTTCGACCGACAATGCACCGAGACCGGCCAGCGCGCGCTCGACTTCTGCGCCGCTCGTGATCTTGCTCCCGTGGTTGTGCTGGGCCGGCCCTACACGATCTACAACAAGGTGCTCAACTCAAACGTGCCGGCCTTGCTTCGCGAACAAGGCGCCATGGCGATTCCTATCGACTGCTATCCAGTCACTACCGATCAGCCGCTATTCGATGACATGTACTGGGGCTATGGCCAGCGCATCCTGCGCGCGGCACACCAGGTCCGCCGCACACCCGGCGTCTACGCGCTGTATGCCAGCAACTATTCCTGTGGTCCCGACAGCTTCAATCTCCACTTCTGCGGTTACATCATGGACGGCAAGCCATTCGCCATTATCGAGACCGACGGCCATTCCGGCGACGCTGGCACGAAAACCCGCGTTGAGGCCTTCCTCCATTGCGTCCGCGAAGATCGACGTCTGCCCGGCGCAAGTCGGGCGCCGACTGAGTTCGAAACGCTGGGCCGCGCCAGGACAGGATGGGCCGAAGTCCGACGCAACCACGAACACGTGCTGATTCCAAGGATGGGCGTCGCCGCCGAGGTCGTGGCCGCGTGTTTCAGGGGCGCCGGGCTCGATGCCGAAGCGCTGCCAATGCCCGATCGGGAGGCGGTCCGGTTGGGACGTCGACACACATCCGGCAAAGAGTGCCTCCCAATGTGCGTGACTCTCGGAAGCCTGCTTCAGCACCTGGAACGCGAAGACGCAAAGAACAAACGGTTCGTCTTCCTCATGCCCCGCGCCACCGGCCCTTGCAGATTCGGCGTCTACAACCTGCTCCACCGGATCGTCGTCGAGCGGCTCGGCATGCAGGACAACGTCCGCATATGGTCGCCTAGCGACACCGACTACTTCGAAGGCCTGCCGCAGGGCTTTCGCATTCTTCTGTGTGCCGGCGTGGCGGCCGCGGACTTCCTCCATCAGGCGTTGCTTGACGTGCGGCCGGTCGAAACCCGAAAGGGCGCCGCCAATGAGATTTTTGGGCGTTACTTCGACCGCCTGCTTCGCCACCTCGCGCAGACCGCCGCGGGAGACCTGTCTCGTGCGTCTGCCCTCTGGGAAGTGGCACGAGCCGAGTTGTTCGGACTCCGCGATTTTCTTGCCTCGGCTGGCAGGGAATTCGCGGCGGTGCGGTCGCGTCGCGCCGTGCCCACGGTACTCGTCGTGGGTGAAATATACGTGCGGCTGGACCCGTTCTCGAACGACTTTGTGATCGACAAGCTCGAACAGCGCGGGCTGCGCGCGCGTTTGGCTCCGACGTTCGAATGGCTTGAGTACACCGAAGAATGCAACCTGGAGGACGCCGGACGTTACGCGGTCTCACAGCGAATAGTGGCTTTTGTTCAGAAACGCATCGCTGATCTGGTTTACTCTTTCCTCGCGCAGCCCCTGGGCTGGCATCCCCGGCCCGTTGTCCCCGAAATACTCAGCGCCGGCGCCGATTACGTCCGCCCACGCCTGCGAGGTGAGGCGGTCCTCACCGTCGGCGGCCCGGTTCTTGAGTGGCGTGCCCACGACATAGACGCGGTTGTCAGTGTCGGGCCTCTGGAGTGCATGCCCAACAAGATCGCCGAGGCCCAATTCTTCCATGTGGCCGAACACGAGAAGTTGCTAAACCTGACTCTGTCGCTGAACGGCGACCCGGTCGCACAGGAGATTCTCGACAGCTTTGCATTCGAAGTCCACGCGCGATTCCGAGAGAAATACTCACGCTCGCAAGACCGCGGCATGCGGATCGCGGCTTCGGGGCCGCCGGCCTTTACCAAGAACGAGATCGACCGATCCCATTAGAAGCGTGTTCGCATCAACACCGAAGTCGGTCACCGGCCGTGGGCGATCTCACTCGCGAGGGCTGCCTCATGCGCTGCGTGGACTGGTATTACTTACAAACTCGTTGTTAGGATGTAATGGAACGGTAAGCCGCTTCAGATATCGTTCAAGCCATCAAGAAGCGAGAGAACTATGAAGACTCTTAAGAAAAACGAACTGTACCGCCACCTCGGCGGCTACCTCAAGGCGAGGGGAATCGAACTCAAAGACGGCTCCTATGCGACCCGCATCCAACAAGGCTGCGGCCTGCTCACCGAAGCGATCAACTGCGCCCAGCGCGGGATTGCCGAGGCCGCGGCGCAGATGGACCAGGGGCTCGACAAGATGCGCGATATCATTCATCAGAAGACTGCGCCTAAAGGCCCGGCAACCACTCCGCCGAGTGCCTGTCCGTCGAAAGCTCCAAAAAGCCGACGCGCCGGCGCGCGCAAACAGAAAACTCAGAAGGCGAAAAAGACAGCAGGCTGACTTGAGTGGCCGCACGGCACGCCCAATCCGTACCGCCTTCTGAGGTTGTTTGTTGAGTGTGGGGCCGTGCCCGTGCCATGTATTAACCGCAGCCATCGGCTGGTTTAATCATCACGAGGGCCATCGCTACCCGCCCGCGGCACGAACCGTCGCTAAGGAGTTTCTCGACCGCCATCTCATCAAAAGGTGAGAAATGCCGGCGACATCAGACCTGAGAGAACCGCTGCACTGCGCACGACCGCGGAAGTCTCCCCGCATATGGGCAATGGCTTTAGCGTCATCCGAGGGTTCTGTGCTTGACGAGGTTCAGGGTCTGTAATAGACGCGGAGCGTATGGAGCCTTCCGCCACATCACTGCCTCGGATTTCTCGGACTTCGAACGCGACCACGCAACATCCTGACGTGACTTCACTGAGCCGGCGCACCTTTTTGCGGACTGCTGGCGCGGGGGCCGCGGCCTTCGCACTGCAACATTCCGCGGGGACCGCCCAGACCCGTGGCCCCGCACAAATCCAGGGCTTCGAGACCGAGTCCGGCAACGCCGAGACTCACAAGGGTTGGAAGCCTGTTTCAGACCGGAGATTACGCGTCGGCATTGTCGGCTACGGCGTTTGTCAGTTCGGCGCTGCGTTCGGCTTCCAGGATCATCCGAACGTCGAGGTCGTGGCGGTGAGCGACCTTGTGCCTGACCGCTGCGCGCAGTTGGCCAAGGCATGCCGCTGCCAAAAGACGTATCCATCTCTGGAGGAATTGGTCAAGGACGACAATATCGAGGCCGTCTTTGTGGCAACTGACGCGCCCAGCCACGCCCGTCACTGTATTGAGGCACTTAGGCACGGCAAGCACGTCGCCTCAGCGGTGCCGGCTACATTCGGGTCCATTGACGACGCCTTCAAGCTCTTCGAGCAAGTCAAAGTGTCCGGCCGCGCGTACATGATGTTTGAGACCTCCTGCTACCATGCCGACCTTTATGCTATGCGCCAGATTTACAGAGCGGGTGGTTTCGGCAAAATGGTCTATGCCGAGGGTGAGTATTACCATTACATGGAAGAACCGATTCCATCCTACAAAGGCTGGCGAGTGGGTTTGCCGCCCCAATGGTACCCGACTCACTCCAACGCCTACTATGCGGGAGTCACAGGCGGCTGTTTCACCGAGGTGTCTTGCATGGGCATACCAAGCAAAATCTCACACCTCCAACCCACAAACAACCCATATAAGAACCCTTTCGGAACCGAGATCGCCCTGTTCCGCACAAGCGAATGCGGGATGTCACGAATGGCAGTCAGCTGGGACACCTACGGCTGGGGCGGCGAAACAGGTCGAGTCCGCGGCCAGGATGCTTCGTTTGCTGAAAAGTACATCGGCCTCAAGAAGGAGGTGCCAGACACTAATCGCCCGCCGTTGCCACCGGGAGTGGAAGTTGGCGGACACGGCGGTTCGCATGGGTATTTGATGGACGAGTTTGTCAACGCCATACTCCAAAACCGAAAACCGTTGGTCGACATCGTCATGGCGTTGAACATGACTGTCGCCGGTATAGTGGCACACCAGTCGGCACTCAGAAACGGTGAATTACTCAAGATTCCGCGGTTTGAAGTCTGACGACCCGCGGCCGCATTGCAGTTGCCGCAACGTGGCCGTGGAGAGTGCTGTCGGTTTGGCGCGGCAGTGGCCGGGACAACCCGCCGTTTCCTCTGATGATTTAAGCGGAGCGTGAACATGTCTAGTCAGCAAGTCATGAATGCCAATTCACACCTTATCAACCGCCGTCACTTCCTCCGGCACGGCGCGGCCGCCATGGGAACCGCGATTGCAACTCCAGTTCTGTTGCCGCCCTCGGCGCTGGGTCTTGGCGGAGCGCTTCCTGCCAGCGAACGCATCACGATGGGCTTTATCGGCCTGGGCGGTCAGGGGACCGGCCATCTTCTGGGCGGGGCCTGGACGTACATTCCCGGCGGCTACGTCGCTCGGGACGATGTTCAGGTGTTGGCCGTCTGCGATGTGCGCAAGGAACGCCGCGACAGCGCCCAGCAACGCTGCAACCAGATGTACGCGCAAAAGTTCGGGCAAACCAACTACAAAGCGGTCCAGGCCTACAACGATTTTCGCGACCTGCTGGCTCGTCCTGACATCGACGCCGTGCTTCTGGCACTCCCCTATCACTGGGCGGCTCCTATGGCCACAATGGCGATGCACGCCGGCAAGGATGTCTACTGCGAAAAACCCATCGCCATCACCACGTCCCAGGGACTTCGCCTCATCGCGGCCTGCAAACGCTACTGCCGTGTCTACCAGGCAGGCACACAGCAGCGCTCTGAATACGGCGGAAAATTCCGACTCGCTTGCGAGCTTGTCCGCAACGGCCATATCGGCCAACTCAAGGAAGTGTACGCCTATCGCCAACCCGGCGCATTCTACCCGTCGAGCTGGACCTCAGGCCAAAGCCAACCGGTACCCTCTGGATTCGACTGGGACCTCTGGCTTGGCCCGTTACCGTGGCGTCCATTCGCTGGCGAGGCTGGCCACGCCCTTTCCGGGTTCTTCGTAGGCGACGTTAACTGGAGTCCCCACCACTACGACATCATCCAATGGACGGCCAACCCCAATCCCGGCGACCCAATCCAGGTCGAGTACGAACCTTCCAAGGAGCGCGGTGGCGAGGCACTGGTTCACTACCACTACTCCAACGGCGTCATCGTTCATTCCACATCGTATCCGAACGAAACAGTGGGCCACGACGGCGGCGCCTGCTTCGCTGGGACCGAAGGGCGGATCGCCGTGGATCGCGGCAGCATCGTCTCGTACCCGGAAACCATCTTGAGGCAATCACCACGGCCCGACGTCGGGCCTGTCTACCGTGCCACCAGTCATTCGGGTAATTTCCTCGAATGCGTCCGCGGTCGGCAGCCTGCGATCTGCAATCCAGAGACGGCGGTTTACACAATGAACGCGATTCTCATAGGTGGCATATCGCTAGCACTCCAGCGCGCGCTCAAATGGAATCCGCAACAAAACCAATTCATTGACGACGCCCAGGCCAACCGGCTTCTCTCCTACACACCGCGCCCGCCATGGCGGTTCTAGCACAGGCTCAGCCAGGCAACGACAGTCTCATTCAAACGAAAACCATGACAACCCGCTTCTCAGTCTGCCTGCTGACCGCGGCTTTGCTCGCTCAGGTCCAACATGAAGTGTGCGCCGACCAAGAGCAGGACTTGATCGCCATCCTGCGGTCTGAAGCGAGCCCGACGCAAAAGTCCGATGCATGCAGGAGACTGCGGCTAGTTGGCACCGTACAAGCCGTGCCGCCTCTCGCCGCGATGCTCGACAACGACCACGTCGCACACGCCGCAACATTCGCGCTCGAGGGAATGCCTTTCCCAGAGGCGGGGGCAGCCCTTCGCGAAGCGCTGGGTCGCGCATCTGGACCAACCAAGGCCGGCCTCATCATCTCGCTCGGCTCGCGACGTGACGTTGAGTCCTTGCCAGTCCTGGTGCCTTTGTTGAAAAGCTCGGACCCCGCTGTCGTCTCGGCCGTCGCGACGTCGCTCGGCAGAATAGGCACCAAGGAAGCCGTCGCGGCTCTCGGGTCGGCATTGGGCGAAGTTGCGCCGACGATTCGACCGACCGTGGCCGACGCGCTTCTCGAGTGCGCGGAGCGCCTGACTACCGGCGGCAATACTCCCGCGGCGATGGTGATTTACCAGAAACTCTTCGCGACAAACGACAGGAAAGAAGTCCGCGCTGCTGCCTACGCCGGAATGATACGAGCCGAACGCGACCGCGCCCTGACATTAGTCGTGAAGGCGATGTCGGGTAACGATCCCGCTGCACAGGAGGCAGCACTCCAATTGGCGGGCGAAATCGAAGATGATAGAGCCACTCAGACATTCATCGCCGTGTTGCCGAGAATAGTTGCCCCCCTTCAGGTCGGTCTGCTCCGCGCTTTGCGACAGCGCGGCGATGTGGCAGCCGTCCCTGCGGCCCTCGCCATGGCCCGCGACGGGAATGTCGAGGTCCGAGCCGCGGCCATCGCTGCGCTGGGCGCGCTGGGCGATGCTTCGGCAGTCTCGATCCTCGCCAGTGCCGCCACGTCAAAGGATGAACCGGAGCGACAAGCAGCTCGCGAAGCACTGGTCGAACTCCAGCACGGAGATGTATCCACGGCATTAGTCCGCCACCTGGCCATCTCCTCCGCGGAAGTCCAGACGGAAATCGTCCGAGCAATTGTGGCACGCGCGGACGACCGCGTCATCCAAGAACTGCTTCAAGTCGCAGGAAGCGACACCCCGGACACCCGCATGCTGGCACTCAAGGCCCTGAACAGTCTCGTGGATGAAAGACATTGGGAGGCTCTGGTCCAGCTCCTCGCCGCCGCCAAAGATGCCACCGCCCGTGAAGACATCCGCCGCGTGCTCGAATCACTGGCCGGGCGATCGAACAGCGCGCGAAGGCCTGATCTTGCGCCAATCGTTCAGACTCTGGCCACTGGCGACACCGAGACTCGCATCGCGTTGCTCAAGGTGAGCTCCCTTCTTGCTGACACCCGAATCCGCACCGCCTTACGAGCGAGCCGTAAGGACCCCGATCCACGCATTCGCGCCGCGGCCGATCGCTCTTTGTGTGCCACACGCGATCCAGAGATGTTGCCGGACCTCCTTGAGCTAGCGCGCAACACCCAGGACACTGAATTGAGTTCCCTTGCACTCTCTGGCTACGTCAACCTGACCGCGGACGAAGACATCGATCTCCCGACCGAAAAGCGCGCCGACCTGATCGCCCGCGTGTTTGACCTCGCCAAGCGCCCCGAGCAAAAGAGACTTCTCCTTTCCGCGATCGCGGTGATGCCCCACCCCACGACGCTCGCAATCGCCGAGAGAAGCGGAGCGGATTCGGCGCTCAAGGTTGAGGCGGAAATCGCCTGCCTCAAGATTGCCAGCACGCTGGCACCGTCCGATTACTCGCCCGCGGAACTGTGCTTGGCCAGACTCGCCGAGACGGCAACCACGCTCTCAGTGCGCACCAACGCTAGAGCCACGCTCAAGCGACTGAAGTCAGACTGGCTCCGCGCCGGCCCGTACCGGCAGAATGGCAAACAGTGCCAGGAACTGTTCGACGTCGAATTCGCTCCTGAGAAACGCGAGCAGGGCCGGATTGACTGGCGCAGGGCTCCTGGCTCGGCCGACCTGACACGGGAGGGAGAAGTGGACCTTTCAAGCATCGTCGGTGGCGACCACTGCGTTGTGTATCTGAAAACGCGAGTCCACGTGGACACCCCTCGCCAGGTGTTGTTCTCTATTGGAACCGACGATGGAATGAAACTTTGGCTCAATGGCGAGCTCGTGCACGCCAACAACGCCGTCCGCGGCCTGACGCCAGGCCAGGACCGAGCCACGGGGCTCCTCAAACAAGGTTGGAACGATCTGTTGGCCAAAATCACCCAGCACACGCTAGGATGCGGAATGATCCTCCACATCACCGCTCATGACGGCTCCGCGTTGAGCGACTTGCGCTTCGATACCCACGGCGGCTCTCAACAATAATCGATGCCTCTCGGGAACAGCGACCCAGGGGAATCACGTCGTGACCGCAAATGTCAAATGTCGAGATGTGACCCCAACTCCGTTTCTCCCGGTGTTGCTCTGGTACGTCGGCGGAGTGCTCGCCGGCGCGTGGTTAGCACTCCCGATTGCTTGCCTCTTCGTCACCGCGTCTCTCGCGCTCGCGTTTGCATGCCTTGCCCCAAAGCTGCGGCCCTGGCTCATAGGCCCAACGCTCTTGCTTGCGGGTTGGACCAACCTCGTTCGCAACACAACTCCCCTCTCGCCTGTCGACCTCCGCCACGTCATGGGCGAGCGGATTGAACTCGCCACAGTGCGCGGGCGCCTCGCCGAGACTCCCACTCAGCGCGTTGCCTGGCGTGAGAACGCCGAATCCTGGCGGACGCTAGCCCTGATCGAAGCCAACTCACTTGATTGCACCGGCACGTGGCAGAGGGTGAGCGGCACCTTGGCGGTTGACGTGCCGGGACTCCTAAGCCCGGAGTTTTTCGCCGGCCAAATGGTGGAAGTATATGGAGTAGTCGAGAAACCGCCTGGCCCAGCCGCTCCTGGCCTGTTCGATTACAGGGAATATCTGCGCTGGAAAGGCATCTACTACCGACTCCAGACGCGCGACACCAACGATTGGCGTCTGATCGATAATGCGTATGAACACGCCCACAGCCCCTGGGGCGATCGCTTCGTGAACTGGGCCCAGCAGACCCTCGCGCTTGGCCTGCCAGTCCAGGACGAACCATTGCGCCTCATCTGGGCGATGGCGCTGGGCTGGAAAACGGCGCTCACGGACCAGGTCTCGGAACCGTTCATGCAGACGGGCACGATGCACATCTTTGCAATCAGCGGTCTCCACATAGCATTGATCGCTGGAATATTGGTTGCGCTGATGCGCGTGGCGCAACTGCCACGCCGTGTCTGCGGTGGAGTTGTGCTTCCGTTGATCTGGTTCTACACGGCTGCGACCGGATGGCAATCATCGGCGATCCGATCCAGCATCATGATGACAGTCGTGATCCTAGGATGGGCGCTGCGTCGGCCGGGGGACTTGCTCAACTCGCTGGCCGCGTCTGGATTCATCATTCTGATCTGGGACCCCAGGCAGTTGTTCCAAGCGAGTTTTCAGCTCTCTTTTTTTGTTGTGCTAAGCATGGCGCTGCTCATGCCGCGGTTCCTGCCCTTGGTTGACAAGCTCTTCAGAGCCGACCCGTTCTTGCCCCCCGAGTTGCAGTCCGGATGGAGGGGGTGGGTTGTTGACAGATTCCGGCGTCTTGCCCAGGCGCTCGCAACTTCTCTTTCGGCGTGGGTGGGATCGCTGCCGCTGATCGCTTTCTACTTTCACCTGGTAACGCCCGTCAGTCTCCTGGCTAATCTGGTTATCGTACCACTGAGCGCCGTGACCCTTATGTGCAACCTGGGCAGCCTCTTCTGCGGAGCATGGGCCCAGTGGTTGTCCGTTTTGTTTAACCACAGCGCTTGGTTATGGATGCGCTTGATGATAGGCGCATGCGAGTGGGCCGCGCAGTGGCCAGGCGCGTTCTTCCGCGTTCCCTCTCCGCCCATTGCACTGGTGTGCGTCTTCTATTTGCTGCTCATGGCAGCCGCCGCCGGAACGCTGGCGGTCCACCGCCGACTTTGCGTC
>JAXDCU010000343.1:0-11154 GCA_034677645.1 Verrucomicrobiia bacterium | reverse complement strand
GTGCCCGTGGAGGGAACGTTCAGATTGGCGCTGTATATGGAATCGCGCGCCCTGGCATCCGGAGGCGTGGCGACATTATTGAAAGTCAACGGAGTAATGCCGTTGACGATGCCGTTTACCGTGGCGTTAGTAACGCTCGAACCATCCCTTACTCGGACATAAATCGGCGTAGCGGACCCTCCGAGGACAGTCGAATCCGTCGTCGGATTCAGATAGATTTCGAGTATCCCATCCGGGGGTGAGATTGTGACGTCTGGGGGAAGGTCATATGCTTCAACCACTCCCCTTGTGGTATTGGCGGGAGGCGCTTTGGCGCTGTAACCCATGCCGCGCTTGGCGAATCCGAGCCATAGTTCGGTGCGGTTGAGTCCGCCGTTGTTCAAAACGTCAGCCTGAATGATCGCGTCGCGCGCTTCGAGATATGTCGGATTCGGCGGACATAGCTTCATTCCATCCAAGACTAATTGGAGCATCGTGGAGTTGCCCTCGTCCCATCCGAGCGAGTCAACCAAGTTAGCGCGCGCCTCCCACAGCGTGACACACCAGACCTCGCCCATGTTATGCGATTCGGAGGGGTCATTGTAGGTAATAAAGACTGGGTTTATCGGGATGCCGAGATGCGGGTCAGCAAGGTCCGGATCGATGTCCTTGAACGTAAGCGGGTTCTTGGCCATGTCCGTTGAATAAGGATACCGCCTGATCCCGAAGTAGTAATTCTCGATCAGGTCCATGTACATGTACCCCGAGTAGGCAGCGGGTGCATAAACGCCGTTAGGATCGTCACTGGCCTCGCTCAGGAGACACAGCGGCACGATATCGGACCAACCTTCGCCCAGGCCTTGAGGCTGCCAATCCCAGTAGAGAACCTCGCCACCGCCAACCAAGCGTGTGCTGACACCGTGAGTGTACTCGTGACAAACGATCTCGGCATCGAGGGAACCGTCTCGGTCAGGGAGGGCGCCATCCCAAATGAACATCGCGATGTGACCAGGTATGCCATCCTCGCTAGGGACGAAATACGCGTTGTTGCGATAGAAGAAACTGTTAATTGCTCCGCCGTCCAGGGCGTCAGCAATTACCGGGTCGAACCCCATTCCACCGCGGCCGAAGTTGTTGTTCTGATAGTTGCCAGCGGCTTCAGTGAAGCCGTAAGCGTAGGTCATGTCGTGCATGAAATTGACCAGATAGAACAGATTCACCACCGACGCGTTGGTGTACGTGAGCGGGCCAAGAGTCAAGTCCAGTGGAAAAGTGAAATCCGGAGTGTCTTCAGGCACTGAAGGACGCGGCAGGTCGGGGTTATCGTCATCGTCTAGGTCCGTATGGGCGTGGACGTTGTTGCCGGCGGTGACATAGACTGAGTTGGTTGCCGGATAAACCCATCCGGCTGGCGAAGCAACGGAGTTAAGAGCCGTGAATCCGGTCAAGTGCGTCCGTGGCACTATGGGAGGCTGAGCGCTATCGGGGGTCGGCCAACCGGGGCTAAATGGGGAAGGACTGTCACTGGTATACACGCTCAGACCAATTGTCGGCGCCGCCTGGTGAAATGTCATGTTCTGGCTTATCCAGACCTGTCCGCTGAGCGCGTCGACGAACACTCTGAAAGCCTCATTCGTGTTCTTGTTAATAAGAAACACCCTCCAGCAAAGGCGCATGGTCTCACCGTCGAGCGGCAACCAGGAGAGCTCGACCCTGGCCGTCCCCTTCAGACCCGGCGCACTGAAGAGCCGACGGCGCGCTTCGCCGTCGGACAGTCCTTGATCGACAACATCGGCGGGATTGATGAGCAACTTTATGTTCTCCGCCTGAGCGGCTCTGACTACTGCCTGGACCGCGCTGACGGGGGGAGCAGTAAGCACATCCGCCCAATTGCGACTGCCATTCGCGGCGGCGAGGTAGGTGTTAGGCACGAATTGGCTGGAAAGCTGGACCAGTTCATTCCGCGCCGAGAGATAACCCTGGAAATGGGCGGAGAATACCGGGATACCCTGGAAATGCTGATGCCACACCACTGTTCGCAAGCCGTTGTGGCCAGTAACGTAGTCGCGCTTGACCACTGCTTCCACGAAAGCGTCCGCGCTGTGTCCGAACAAATCGGCATGCTCATTGACAAAAGCCTTGATTACGCGATGCGGGTCGGTGTCTGGTACGGCTTCGAGAGTTTCGCGCGAGATTGCCGGTCCCTTGCCGCCAGGTCCGGTCAAGAAACTCAAACCGCCAGTGACCAAGCGCGGCGAGCCTGTGATCCTGTCCAGGTCAACGTCGACTGAAGGCAGGCGTTGGCGCAACTGGTTGAAAGCGCGCGATTGGGGCGCCGTGAAGTTCTTCACGGGAGCGCCGTCGGGCGCACGCAAGAGAGCGGGAGGCGCGGCCAGGGATTTGCCAGGACGGGCATCGAAGCTGGGTGCGGGGGTTAGCAAGTGCGTCTGGTACGCCAATGCCGGACAGAGAAGCCCCGCTACCCATCCAGCGCCGATTAGTAATGCTGTCACCCTTTTCATCAAGTTACCTCAGTTGTCCAGATCAAGGGCCATAACTCACCCGGTAGTAGCGCTCACGCCCTTCCGCCAAATTCACGAACACATCCGTTACCGTCAAAGTCCGAGCATTGGCGGCGTCGTTGGTGATGGTTGTGACTGGCGTCCATTCGGACGTTGGCAAGACCGACGCGCTTTCGATCTGGTAAACAGTGTTAGCGGCGGCGCCAAACGAGACGAGCGTCTGGGTCGGGGGCGTGCCCTGAAACCGCACGCTTGTGATAGTCGGTCCGTCGAACGGCCATCGGTCGTACAGGTTGGCCAAGCCGTCGCCGTCCGAATCGATGAGTTTGCTGTCAAGCAGAGCTTTGTTCACCTGTATCGTCTTCGGCCCACCCGCGCCGCTGTGGACGAGGACATCGATGCCGCTTCGTGGGCCAGCGAAGTTCTGGACCCAGCGCAGGCGGCCATCGAACTTGCCGTCCAGGCTCTCGACTGGGACATTGGCGTATGCGAAATAGAGCGTGAAACCTGGCTCAATGAGGAGGCCGGAGTTCTCCGGATCAGTCTGAAGCGTCACGTCCAAGTCGAGGTAATCGACGTACATTGCGAAGTCGCCTTCGGCTGGGTTGCCCTGGGCGTCAATCGGCGGTCCGAACCTCAATTCGCTATAAGGAAAGACTCTCAGTTCGAGCTCGCCTATGGCCGCGTTGTTCTGGAATCCCACGCGATCGGCTCCGCGGTTTTCCGCGGCCCACGTGTGAGCAGAGCTCAAGAACTGCGGAGCAGTGGTGGTGAAAGTCGTTCCCAGGAGATCGCCTGTTTGCGGTTTGCGGACCAAATGGAATCCGTCCTGGACATTGAACTGGTTGTTGGCATTGCCACCGCTGTCCGAGAGGCTGTTCTCGACGTTCAGGAACAGACTGCGATCGGAGATGATCGTCGCGTTGTGCATCTTGATGTCCTGGACGGCGATATGGGTATCGCCCGCCGTGAGCAAACGCGCTCCTTCGAACTTGGCGTTGCCCGCCGATAGGGAGTAACTGCCCCGAGTGGAAGTGTTGCCGCTGTCCATGAACTCGTCACAATCGATGGCGTGTCCGACGGCTTCGAGAGTGCCAGTGTTGACCATGCGGGTCCAGCGCCTGCCGCCAGGATATCCACCGCCGTAGTTGGCGACGTTGGGGATGCTTATCCAACCGTTGTTGGTAAAATGAGTGAGAGACGGAGCATTGGTGTAATGCCAGTCGTTGAGTATGTTTTCTATGTTCGTCAGCACCAACTGGCCATTCACGGTAAATGACTCGGCGTCGATGGTGAATGGGCCGCCCACGGTCAGGGCATCGTTGATCACGACGTTAGTACTGCGAGCGTTGAACGCGTGCACGACCACCGCCTGAGTGCTCTGCATGGTTCTCGCCTCAAGGATGAGGCAGTGGATGCCACAGTCGATTGGATTTGTAATAGGACTGAAGTAGTTGCTGTCCGGTGTCCAAACCCAGTTTGAGAATATAAGTGCGAACTGGTTCGTCCAGAGCCCGCTCCAAGCGCGAATGCCACCAGAGAGACGGTCCACGCTCACTTTGGCGAGGTTAGTGACGGTGAGAAGACCGTTTGTGGAGGTGAGATTGTAGCCTAGGTTAGCGACATCGATCTTGGCTTGCGCGCTGCTCTTGAGGTGATCGGTATGGATATTGATAGCGCCCATGCCACGGATTCGAGCCATGCTCAAATCCAGAGTGTCGGCGAAGATATCGATGCGACCCGGTAGGTTGGTTGGCGTCGCGCCTGGGACACTCTCCGGGGGGCGGGATTGAAGGTAATCGACCGACGCCATGTAGCCCGCGTAGTAATTGGTGGCGAGTATATTCGAGAACGCCATGTCGTAGACGATGGACCTAAACAGCTCCGAGTTAAAGTTATAACCGGCCATGAAGGCAGGCGGCTGCGTGCGCCAGATTTCATACATAAATGGCCGCGAGGTCACCGGCGGAAGGACCCCGTTGTTCGCCACGATCACCAGGTTAGTCTCATCAGCGAGGTAGTCAACGAAGTAGATCGAGTTGATCTCCGGCGAATCCGTCATGATGTTCGTCGTGGGAGCGCTCAGTTCGACTGCCACGGCGTTGAAGGCCGTCAAACCAGACCCGGGCGAGAACTTCGTCCGCACCTGGATGTTAGTGTCACTGAGACCAACCACGACAGCCTGCCGGTAGATGTTTGTTGGCACGGATATGTTCGAGATTGTGCCGTCGTAGTTTGTGAGCACGAGGCTGACCTCGCCCACCACGCCGGTGTAGGCGAAGGTGGTATTGTACTGGATCGGCACAAATGTCTGGAAGGCCGTGCGGAACTCCCCATACAAGTCCGTGACATAATGTCCTGGGGCGTTAGCATAGACACCCTGACCAGTGAACTGGAGAATCGTGCGGGTATTGATTGGACCGCGAAGCGGCGGTGGGTCCTGAACGCCCGTGCCCCAGTAGAGATCGTAAACAGCGTTGTCCGGAGAGAACTCAACAGGGATGTCGTCAACGTATACGTAAGAATTAGCGAGCATCGAGGACTGGAGCGATTCGACGGACAATCTGGCGCGGGTCAGGTTCACGCTGGAGCCTTCGATGCGGAGGTTGCCTGCGTTCATCACACTGAGCAAGCCGGGGCTGACAACATTTGTCGCTCGAATCTGGATATAGTTGGGGGAGTACATGTTGCTGTACCCTAGGTAGATGCTGCCCTCGGTGGCCATTATGGTGCCGCTATTATGGAAAGTGCGCGTGGGGCGCCGGACTCCGTAATCGTCCGTGCAATCGAAGCGGAAGCCAGGGTATCCAACCATCTCGCCCCGGTTGGTGTAGTCCAGGACGTTCATGAAATCGTAGATCGCCGGGTCCGAGGCCGCGTAAAACGTGCCTAGATTGATGAATCCGTATGCGTCGATCTGCGGTAAGTCTGTGGCGGCCACGTAGCCGTTGTTGAAGAACACAGGCTCCGTGTACTGCCCAGCGCGCAGTCCAGCGACCGTCAGAAAGACAGCCACGACCAGCAAACCAAATTGTTTCATAACTCCTTCAGACTCTCTGTCTCTGTGGCGCCGCAAGTTCGTCTCGCGTCAAATCGCTTTCAGGGTTCGAGTGGATTCCGCCACGGGCTTGGTCCTTCGTCAGTCTTGCCCGATTGGACCAGGTTCTCGATTGTTGAGATACTTGTCCCGATGGGATAGACGACTGGGGCATTAGTGGTCCCGTCGTATGATCCCCACCAGACATCCACTATGCCGTCAACTTGTCCGCCTTCCGGGCTGTTGATGATGGCCTGGCCAAGCTTCGAGAACGTGAAGTTAAGAGGGGGTTGGATAAGGCCCGGCCCTGCCAGGGCGGTGCCGGAAATGCCGTTAATTGCATCCTGGTTGACCCACCCTGAATTACGGACGAAGAAGATTGGAGCATACTCGACAAGACCAAGGTCGGCGGCGCTGAACAGTATGTCAGGACGATCGAGGCTGCGCTGGACGAGCTGCTTCTTTAGAATAGAATTAGTCAGATAGAAGTCCTGGTAGACATTCGTCAGGGGCAACCAGATTCCAACGTAGGAATCAAAATCGACGCGAGTAAAATTGAGTTTATCCATGCCCGGACGGAGCGACTGAAGGACGGGTATGGCGTTTGTGCCCGTGGCGTTAGTCAACACGAGACCGGGCGGAGCGGCCCAGGGCGAGCCCTCGGACGCGCCAACAAGGTAGTTGCCGACGGGGGAAGATCGGGCGGCGAGGAGAGTGTTCGTAAGCAGAGTTTCGACGTTGAAGTTGTTTGGGCGATAGAGCTCGCGAAGCCCGCCGACGTCGTCACGAGTAAGGCCCGTGTAGAACAGGCCTGGCAGGTTGTTTACATAATAGCCGGCGGCAAAGACAGTGCCGTCGCCGATCATTGAGGAAGCAACGGCGCTGACGCCGTCTGGCAGGCTCGGATCGACTTCGAATTCGACGGCTTCCCACACGTTAGGGTCGCTGTACGTCTGCAGCACCCTGTAAGTGTAAAGCGTGCCGTTGACGTAGGATGAAGGCTGGCGTGTTACAGGGTCGAAATTCCTCTGTATGACCGTGTAGTACGGTATGTCATTGATCACAACACGGCCGCGGAGAGTCCAGACGTAGCGATCTGGCGGGGCGAGGCCCACCGCTTCGAGCAGCACGCCGAGCACGTAGGATTTGAGGTCGACTAGCGACAGAGCACTGGCACGGTAATTGACCCGGCGCGTGTCACGCGGGTATTCGGAGAGATTCGCGCTGAACTGGGAACAGGGAGGCAAGTCATTGAGAACTTTGATGGCTTTTTCGATTTCCTCGACTCCCTTGGCGCCGAAGTAATTCAGGAACGACTCGTCAAATCCGTAGGTGATTATCGGCAAGTTCCATCGATACTCTTCGGCTAAGTTCATCGGGCCGCCGATGTCATCGCCAACGTCGGTGAAGTAGCCGATCTCGACTACCTGCCACGTATCGAACGGGCCGAGCATTGAAAAGGCACGACTCTCACGGGCCTGGCTTGCCAGCAGCAAGCCGCACAACAACAACTTCCAGGAATAATGCCGCATAGGACTATCGCACCCTTATCACTCGATAATAAGCCGCACTCTGAGACTCCGAGATCAGGGTCTGCCCGATCGTCGTGGCCGCCAACTGAGGCGCGCCGAGGTCCGCCCAATCCCGCAAGTCACCGGAGGCTTGCAATTGATATATTGAACCCTGGACCGCGTTCCACTCAAACAGCAGGCCCGCACCGCCCGCGGTCACACTCAGGCGAACGCGAAGAACGCTGCCTTTGTCCAGCGGATCGGTTCCGGCGAGGAATTCATCCCAGTTTGCGGCGCCGTCGCCGTCGCTGTCGACATTCTTGCCGGGCCAGGTTGACGGGGCGCCCTGCCAGTAGACCGCTTGCCAGTCGTCCGGCATGCCGTCCATGTTGTCGTCCCACCCCCATGTCTTGCCGCTCGCCGGCTCGGACACGGGCGAAACCTCGCCGCCGTCCAACTCGATTGCGATTCGGAACGAGTGCGTTGCGTCCGGATACAAGCGCCGCAAGACAACGTAATGGCTCGTGACGAGAGTTGGCGTGGTCTCGCCGTCCTTGTACAGCCTATAACCGGCCAGGTTCGTGTAGCCTGAAACCGCGGGCCAACTCACAAGAAGCGAGTTCCAGTCCAGCGCCGTGACGAACGGAGGTTCAGGCTGCGGCAACGATGTGTCCGCGGCATATCGTTGCCCGAGCACTTCGAAGCTCGTCTGGCCGCCAACAAAGCCGGACCAGAGCGCCAGAAACCGCTTCTGACCATCGCCGGCGACGGTGGGTTGGACTTGCCTGTTGACAGTAGTCGTGGTCACCCGGAACTCGTCGCCCCCGGCACTGCCATCCAGTCTGAAAAACCTGCCGTAGACACCCTCACGCGAACCGTCTTGCCGGTCGCTCACCCAAACGGCGAGGAGACGATCCCCCACCCATGCAATTCGCGGGTTGTGTTGGCTTTCGGCGATGGTGCCGTTGATGGCGAATTCGGCGCCGACCCGAGCCGCGCCGCGGTCGTATACGGCGCCTACAACGTCCCAACCGTTAGTGTACTGGCTGAGCGCGAGCTGGCTCCAGGCCACGGCAAAGCCGCCGCCTGGCAGGCCGCACACAACGGGATTAGCGCACACGTTGGTCGTGTTGTTGATGCGGAACTCATTGCCGAGTGCCGCACCGGCAGCGTCGTATCGACGCGCGTAAAGATCGACGCTGTTGACAAATCGCTGCTGTTCGCTGACCCACACGACTATGTAGCCGCCCTCGTCAAGGGCGGCGATGGCGGGCGAGCGCTGATTGTACGAGCTAACTTGGTTTACCTGCGTCTCACCTCCGAGTTTCGCGGCGTCCGGGGAGAGTCTTTGGGAGAAAACGCCTTGGAGACTACCATCCTGGTCGTGGCTGGACCAAGCCACTACGATGTTACCGTTGACGAGGCGGGTGAGGACGGGGTTGGCTTGCTGGCCCGTTGTGAAGCTGTTCACGAGCACATCGCCGGTCTGGAACTGACCCGTCGGCGAAATGACGCGAGCGAAGATGTCGTGCTCTCCACTGGAGCCTCCCTGCCACGCGAAAACGGCGCCCCCGTTAGCAAGCATTTGGACCACGGGCGATTCCTGGTCGCCCGCGGTGGCCTGATTGACACGCACAAATCGGGTCGTGATTGGCGACAGGTATGAATTGAGCGCAACTGCGCCAATACCGAGGCCAGTGCCGTCAATCGCATTGTCCTGCCAAACGGCGTAGCCGCCGTCGCGGGTCAGACTGAGCCGCGGATTGGTCTGATCGCCAACCAGTCCACGAGTTATCAGGTACTCAGTTCCCTGGGGGAGAAATGGGGATTCAGCCGAAAACACTGCGACGGAGGAGCAGGTCCAGCACAACACCATGACGTGTCGAAGGCCACGCGACAGCAACCACATAAAGTTTTAAGGTTCTAGCAAGGCACCCTGGTTTTGTCCACGCTCTTTTCGCAAAAAAGCTCTGTTTCGGTTATTACTTCCCGAACGGTTTCGGGCGCGGTCCCAGCGTCGGCATGTCGCGCCGCCCAGGCCGATCTTTCCAACGCTATGGAGCATGGAGCATTAAACCTGCCATCTGGCAAACTCCCCATGAACCTCTTGTCTCTCGGAACCAAGCGTTTCATGCGAACAACAGCCCCTGCGATGCATCTCCCTTGTCCAATGCATCGAGGAGCGAGCGAAAGCCCCACTGCTCATACAATGCCCGCAATGTATCGGCCTTAGGCGTGCCGGGCCTGAGATCGTCCACCGACACGCCCATTGGGATGTCACACTTCAAGCTGATCATCCGTTGATTACGCCTAACCATGTCAATGGACGAGTGCAGAGGTTCGCGGAGGCGAAACGGTTGAACCTCCTCGATGCGCTCGTACAAGCGGTCGCAACTGCCGAACTGCTGTAACAGCGCGGCGGCCGTCTTGGCGCCGACTCCGGGCACGCCTGGTATGTTGTCGACGTTGTCACCCATCAAGCTGAGCCAGTCCACAATCTGCTCCGGACGCACGCCTGTCCTGTGCTGGATTTCATTGGGCGTCTCCAGCGTGACAGTCTTGTTGTTTGGGTTGAACAGGCTGACCTGTGGAGATGCCAATTGCGCAAAATCCTTGTCGCTACTCGCGATCACGACCGGCAAACCGGCCTGCGCGGCTTGGCGAGTGAGCGTTGCGATCGCGTCGTCGGCTTCGACTGAGTCTCTACGAATTGAAGCGATGCCTTGGGCGCCAAGCCACTCGACGATCTGGTCGAGCTGTTGTTCCAGGGCCGGAGGCATAGGGGGACGGTCGGCTTTGTAGTCCGGCAAGAGCTGCATCCGATCGGGCGCCAGGCCGCCATCCCAAACGACGGCGAGGTGGGATGGTCTGAGGTCGGCGCGGAGCTTCTCGATGCTTTTCACGAAGCCATAGATTGCATTAGTCGGTGTGGCTTGCGGGGATTTCAGGTCTCGGATGGCGTGGAAGGCGCGGTACGCGTAAGCATGGCCATCCACAAGCAACAACCGGGACGCTGGAGCCAGAGCCGGCGACATGACTCAGGGCGACGACTGCATGAAACGAACATTCAGCCCCACGGCGCTGGAAGACCGCGCGCGGGAAACACCCGACCGGAACGACTCGATCAACACCACTCCGCGCTCGGATTGACTGGGGCGGCAGGCCGGGGCGGCTATCACTTAGGTGCCTCAGCCTGGGGCGGGGTTGGGACGAAAGGCACCTGCGGTGGAATCTTGAGGGGATCGTACGGCAG
Organism: Verrucomicrobiia bacterium; assembly: GCA_034677645.1. Classification (GTDB taxonomy): domain Bacteria; phylum Verrucomicrobiota; class Verrucomicrobiia; order Limisphaerales; family J093; genus JAAYVR01. The sequence continues at coordinate 852 of JAXDCU010000343.1, read as the reverse complement.
GTTGTCTTCGGTGTACATCCGATTACCGGCAGGATCGATTATCGTAGGCGTTACGAAGATGATCAGGTTGCGTTTCTGGGTAGCTGAACCCTCGCTGCGGAAAAGGCGCCCGATCAAAGGCACATCGCCCAGCACAGGCACTTTGTCCTTGACCCGCTGGACTTTCTCGGAAATGAGACCGCCCATCATCATCGTCTGACCGTCCCACACGATCGCGCTGGTAGTGACCTGTCGGACGCGGAAGTGTGGCAGTGGATAATCAGGCACGTTGAGTGTGCCGACCTGCGCGGCATACGGATTTGGGTCGTAGCCCAGAAACTCGGTGACGGTCGGCAGCAGGTTAAGTTGAATCGTATAGCCGTCGGCGGACACGTGCGGTATGACGTCGAGCGTCGGTCCGAGCGGGATTGGGACTGTGGAGGGCTGAATCGCCGGCACCGCCGCGGCTTGCTGCACGACTTGAGCCGCGACTCGTGGGGACAACCAGGTGGCTGCCACCAACAGGATGACTTGAACTACTGCTTTTCGATGTTTCATACACTGACTCCGCGCAAGATCACTCGTTCACTGTTGTCAATCGTCAGAATCCACCGACACCAGTAGCACTCACGGTGCCACCGCCGACAGTGCCGCCCCCGCCCACGGTCGTACCCGTGCCCGTGTACCCGGTTGTAGTGGCTCCGCCTCCGATACCGCCGATGTTCAGGCCAATAACGACCTGCTGAATGTCGATTGCCTGAATCTGCGCCTGCCTGCCGCTAACCGTAGTGACCTTGGGCGCGGCGAGGATGTCAACGCCGCGGCGCTGTTCAAGCGCGCGGATGACTACTCGGAACTGCGGGTCGGTAAGAA
>JAXDCU010000342.1:0-3128 GCA_034677645.1 Verrucomicrobiia bacterium | reverse complement strand
CCGCCCGTTGCCGACTGGCCGCGTTGTCCGCCACTCGGTCGGCAAAATGGGTGTGGCGTTGCTTGGGGGCGGGGCCTCATTGATGGTTTTGTCCGGGGCTAAGCCGATTTGGGTTCTCTTGCTTCTGGCCACGGTGCTTGTCTACGACCTACTGCACAAGGCAACCAAGCTTTCACCCGTCTTGATGGCTGCATGCCGACTCCTTCTGTACCTCGCGGTGGCTTCCGCGGCGATCGAAGGCGTCACGGGTTTCGTTCTTTGGTGCGCAATCGCCATGGCGGCATACATCTCGGGTCTGAGCTACCTGGCCGCCAAAGAATCCAGCCGGGGACCGGTGAGTTGGTGGCCTCTGCTCCTGCTCGCGGCGCCCGTCGTGCTTGCGCTGGTCGCGAATGGCGGTGAGTATGCTGGGCAAGCTCTCTGGCTCAGCTTCGTGCTGGCTCTGTGGGTGGTTCCCTGTTTGCGCCACGCACTGCGGGAGGGCGACACCAACAAGCGACTCACTGTGTCGGGTCTGACTTCGGGGATTGTGCTTGTCGATTTGCTTGCGACAGCGGGCGAATCGGCGGGTCTGATCCTCGGTTTCGCCGTTTTGTTCGTGCTGACGATCGGCCTGCAACGGTACGTTCCAGAGGCCTAGCTCGGATGCGCATGTGGCATACACAGTGGGCTAGACTCGGTGGGAATTGCTGATATCAAATGAGTTCGGCTCCGATTGCGAGGATAAGTTTGAGCACGATGAGCCGATGATCTGGACAAACTCGAGACTTGGAGACCATCTTTTGCTCGCGTGTTGCTTGACCAGGGCAGCGAGCCGGACTATATGACTGCATTTGTCCCGGTCGGTTAATGAGTAAGACCACGATCTCTCCAGACAACTTCGCGCACAGCGCGCCAGTCTGTTGCAGGCGCATCTATCTGCCCGGACGCATCCATCCCTTTGTCCGTGTCCCGGTGCGTGAGGTCGCGCTGGCTCCAACGCGGCTGGCTGACGGACGGCTTCGCCCAAACCGACCCGTGCTCCTATACGACACGAACGGGCCATGGGGCGATCCGGATTTCCACGGCGACCATGAGCGTGGCTTGCCACCCATCCGCCGCGAGTGGATTCTTTCTCGCCGAGACGTTGTCGAATACGATGGCCATCCCGCGCCCGTGATCGACGAGCATTTCCTGGGTGTCGCGCAAGCCAATGTGCCCGTGGATCGAGCGGATAAGTTGGCGCCACCGTTGACCGCTGCCGCGCGACGTCGACCTCTTCGGGCCAAGACCGGCTGCCGCGTGACTCAACTCGGATACGCGCGCCGCGGGATCATCACGCCTGAAATGGAGTTCGTCGCCATCCGTGAAAACATGGGGCTTGAACGAGAGCGCGACGCCGCCGGTGATGGCGCCGATGACGTTTCAGGTCGAGGTCATCGAGAGCGAGCGCACCCGTCGGACGCGAGGTCGCACACGACGGAACTCGTGCCAGCTCTTTTCGGTCGTTTTCCGCAGCGGATACCGGAAATCGTAACGCCAGAGTTCGTGCGCGACGAAGTGGCGGCTGGTCGCGCCATCATCCCCGTCAACGTCAATCATCCCGAAGCCGAGCCGATGGTCATCGGCAGGAACTTTCTCGTGAAGATCAATGCCAACATCGGCAACAGCGCCGTCGCGTCCTCGATCTCAGACGAGGTCGAAAAGATGCGCTGGGCAATCCAGTGGGGGGCGGACACCGTCATGGACCTCTCGACTGGGCGTGACATTCACGCCACTCGCGAGTGCATTCTGCGCAACGCGCCCGTGCCCGTCGGCACGGTGCCGATCTACCAGGCTCTCGAAAAGGTCGGCGGAGTGGCGGAGGACCTGACGTGGGAAATCTTTCGCGACACGCTCATCGAGCAGGCCGAACAGGGAGTGGACTACTTCACCATCCACGCCGGGGTTCTGCTCAGGTTCATTCCACTTACCGCCAACCGCAAGACTGGCATAGTCAGCCGGGGCGGCAGCGTCATGGCCAAATGGTGTCTGGCTCATCATCGCGAGAACTTCCTGTACACGCACTGGGACCAGATATGCGAAATGTGCGCCTGCTACGACGCGGCATTCAGCATCGGAGACGGCCTGCGGCCAGGCTCGATCGCCGACGCCAATGACGAAGCGCAGTTCGCGGAGCTCAAGGCGCAAGGCGAACTGACCAAGCGCGCCTGGGAACATGGTGTGCAGGTCATGAACGAGGGCCCAGGCCACGTGCCGCTGCACCTCATCGAGGATAACATGCGCAAGCAGCTCGAGTGGTGTCATGAAGCGCCGTTCTACACACTCGGCCCTCTGGCGACTGACGTCGCTCCTGGATATGATCATATCACGAGCGCGATCGGCGCGGCCCTGATCGCCTGGTACGGCACGGCGCTCCTCTGCTATGTCACACCGAGGGAACACCTGGGCTTGCCGGACAAGAAGGACGTCAAAGACGGCGTGATCGCACACAAGATCGCCGCGCATGCGGCCGATCTCGCCAAAGGGCATCCCGGGGCGCGCCATCGCGACGACGCGCTGAGCCGAGCCCGGTTCGAGTTTCGTTGGGAAGACCAGTTCAATCTGTGCCTCGATCCCGAGACCGCGCGCAAGTTCCATGACGAGACGCTGCCGCGGGAAGGCTCGAAGAACGCGCATTTCTGCTCGATGTGCGGTCCGCACTTTTGCTCGATGAAGATCACCGAGGACGTGCGCAAGTACGCCGCTGAACATGGCGTGAGCGAAGGTGAGGCGCTGACGCAAGGCATGGCGGCGAAAGCGAAGGAGTCCAGGGAAAAAGGGGCGAGGCTCTACACGCAGCCTGGCGATGTTTAAGTGGCTATGAACCTCATCGTGTTCGCGTTCATGATCACTCAGACGGAGTCGTAGGGCGCGCGGACGGGTAGCGGCCTTGCACTTCCGCCAGGGGCGTTAGAAGCTCCAGCTTCCAAGGCTCGACCCGCGGCGCAACGGAACAGGCCGTGCTCAGTATGTAACCGCCTCCCGGCATGCCGTCTTGCAGACATCGCGCCGCGGCATCAATCACCTGATCGCGGGTCTCGTACGAGAGCAACTTCACGGCGTCCAGGTTGCCCTTGAGGAATAGGCGGCTGCCAATTTGCCGTTTT
>JAXDCU010000341.1:0-15544 GCA_034677645.1 Verrucomicrobiia bacterium | reverse complement strand
TTGGGGGCAACGAACGTCACCGTATTTGCGTTCATGACCACTAAGGTTCCCATCGTAGGTTTGGCAGGGACGACGGCTTGACCGCTTCGCAGTGACCATCAGCGAAGCAGATTATGATGAGCTCATGGCGCGGTTTTTTTAACAGCAGCTCCGCGCCGCCGCTGACATTCCAGCCGCCATCAGTTTCAAAGACCATCACTGTCTTGGCTGGCGACTTCACCTTGGAAGTGGCTAGACCGCCAAGGTTGCGGTTGAATCCGTAATGACTGCGCTGGTTGGGCGACCCCTTGGGGCACTGGAAAACCCTCTCGTTGTTTCCAACGTACTGCCCTATGGCATCGCTCCATTTGTCCGCCATTGGCAGGATATCATCGTTGTCAGACGAGTACATCATCAGGCCGAGGGCGATCTGCTTCGTGTTGCTCATGCACATGACGTCAGAGGCGCGTTCTTTCGCCCTGCCAAAGCTCGTCATCGCTACACCGGCGGCAATTGGCATCAGAACCAGAAACGCCGCGGACACAATTATCCCTGCCAGCGCGAGGCCGCGGCCTGGCGCGCCCTGCTCTTTCCCGGCCTTCTTCAAAGCTAGAATCCCCAGTATCAAACCGACCAACGCGCTCAAGCCGCACGTAAAAACGCCAAATCCTCCCAACACAATCGAGGCGATCGCCAGACCGTTTGGCTTGGCTGGCGGCGCCGGGGCCGGCTGGGGACTGGTTTGTTCGGCCAATGGCCGCGAAACCACCGGGGGCGGCGCAGGGAACGCATCGGCGAACTCCGGGAACTCGGCCAGTGGTCGCCAATCGGCTGTGTTGGCGAGGCGGACCAAGGTGCCGGCGTTGGCGCGGCCTTCGGAAATCCAGCGGCGCAGCTCGTCGGGCGAGACTGGCCCGTACTCTTTCTGATCGGAACCCAGGATAGTGTACATTGTGTTTGGCGATTAGGATTGTCTCATAGATCGTCCGACAGTTGGATGCAAGTCTGGTTTGTCGCTCTGGTTGTCACCCGGAGGGAGCAAATCGCGGGATTGACCATGTGCCGGTTTCACTAGTACGGTGAGGTCGTCAGGCTCGCACTTCACGCTCACGCGGCGGTCGCGGATGCGAATGTGGTGTTGGTATGGGTTATGACAACAGAAAGAGCGTCGGCATGAAAACAAGTTCACTTCGAGTTTCCGAACACCAGGCGTCCCAGAACATCCGACTATTCGGCGTGAATTGGCGTCTTATTAAGATTATGGCGGGCGTGGCGTTGTTGAGCCTATCCGCCCAAGCCCAGATCACCTGGATCAACCCGGCTGGAGGGGACTGGAACGATGGCGCTAACTGGGATTACGGAGCGGCGCCCGCGGCTGGCGACACGGCGAATCTGACCGCCGAACTCGGGTCGCCTTACGCAGTCAGCTACAGCACGCCAATGGCAGCGCCGAGCGTTTACAGTGTCACCATGAGCGCCGCGAGCTCAGCGGTCACCAATAGGCTGTTGATCTCGGCCGCCGGGTTCAATGTCGAAGACCGAATCACGATCTGGACAAACAGCACCGTGGTGGTGAATCCGGGTGGGGCGATCACCGTCGGAACCTTCGAGGGTCTCAAGGGGACTTTGATTATGAACGGCGGTTCGATCACGTGTCTCACCGCCTACGCCCACGGCACGGCAGGCAAGCCCGTGGTAGTGCCTTCCAACGCGCGAATCTACGGCGGCGTTTTCGTCACGCCGGCAACCACTCTCGGCGGTTCGGAGAACGGCGGCACGTTGATCATTGACGGCGGTGAGGTGGATTTGGGCGTGTATAGCTCGAGCCGCGACAGCGGCGCGAACAACAATGCGTTCACGACGGGCCTCATAGTGAGCAACGGAGTCGTCCGACTTTCGGGCATTACGCTCAGCACGGGGAACAGCGCCTCGAGCATGCGCGTGTCCGGCGGCCAGGTCATTAACACGGGGCCATTCCTCATCGGCAACTCTGGCACAGCCACCACGCGCGAGACCGGCTATCGCCAGACTGGCGGCGTTTTCGACACGACCGCGGCGGGCGAGAACATCGTGGTAGGCAATAGCGCGAACGCCTCTCGCGTTTCACTTGACGTGCGTGGCGGCTCAATGAGCGCGTATGGAGTGACGTTGGTGAGCGATCCCGCGTTCACGAGCGTGAACGCGACGTTCAGTGTCGCTGACACAGGCGTGGTCTACCTCGGCGCGGGGGGCATTCTGAATTACGCCACAACCTACGCGGTCAACCTCGGCAACGGCGGGCTGCTAGGCGCATCAGCTCCGTGGGGCTTGGGCGGGGACTTGACGCTCAGCGGCGGAGTCGGCTTTCTCGCGGCGGAGAACGCCGCCCATACTCCATTTGATATTGTCATCGCTGGAGGCCTGAAAGGCGCCGGTGTTTTCGCCAAAACAGGCCTCGGCAAGGTCACCATCCAAGGTCCAAGCACTCACACGGGCGAAGCCCATGTCCGCGAGGGCACTCTTGCTCTTGAAGGGGGCGGTACGCTGTCGAGCGCGGTAATCTCGGTGTTCGATGGCACGCGGTTCGAGTGCGGCACGGCGTTCACGCTCAGCGGCGGCCAATCGCTCGCTGGTGTGGGCACGGTGGCTGGCGTCGTGACTGCCGCCGAGGGCTCTGGCGTGCGCCCAGCTGGCAATGGCGCGACGGGGCAGTTGACGGTCGAAGGCGATCTCACTCTCAGCGGCGACGTGACCGCCACGTTCGACATCCAATCAGCCGCGGCAAAGGACTTGCTTGTCGTGAGCGGCACACTGACGCTTAGCGGCGCGAACACGATTTTCGTGATCTCGACGCTTGGAAGTGGCACTTACAGGTTGATCGATTACGGTTCGCTGGTTGGAGACGTGGCCAGCCTAGAGGTTGTGGGAGCCAACGGTTATGTCGTGAACAACACGACGGCCGGCGCGATCGATCTGGTCATCGAGTCCACCGGGCGCGATCCCGCCAGCCTCGTTTGGAAGGGCGATGGGCTCTATAACTTCTGGGACAACGGCGTCAGCAAGAACTGGCTCAATCAAGCCCAGGCGGACTGGTTCTTCCCGAACGACAGTGTCATGTTCGACTTTGCTGGTTCTGTCGCGCCCCCGGTCGAGTTGGTGGGCGATCTCGCGCCGGCCACCATTCTCGTGGACTCCACGACTGATTATACCTTCACCGGCGCCGGTCGCGTCGTGGGCACAACCGGGCTAACAAAAACCGGATCAGGAGCTCTCACGATAACCACCGTGAACGATTTCACCGGCGTTACGCGACTCGCGGGCGGGACCGTCCGCGTGCCGAACCTCGCAAACGGTGGTGTTCCAAGTCCGCTCGGTTCGGCAGGTGTCGCCCCGTCGAATCTTGTGTTTGACGGCGGCACGCTCGACTACACCGGGCCCAGTGCGTCCAGCGACCGTGGCGCAACGCTCGACGCTGGCGGTGGCGTTCTTGTCGTGACAGACCCCGACGCCACTCTGACCGTAGATGGCCAGATCACTGGCGCTGGCGCGCTCACCAAGTCCGGCCCCGGCATCCTCCAATTGGCCAATGCCGCCAACGAATACGCCGGCGGCACTGTCGTCACTGGCGGCACGCTGCTCTTCGGCAACACCAGCAGCGGCCCAATCACGCTCGACGGCGGAACTTTCGCCACCACCGCCGACCAGCAAAACCTGGGTAACGCACTAGTCATCGTTGGCACCGGCAATCGCTACCTGAACGCCAAGAACAACACAATCGCCGCCGTCTCTGGCGATGGCGCGCTCGAACTCGAGTTCGCCGCGGCTGGTGACACGATCACCATGGGCGGCGACATGAGCGGTTTCACCGGACACATCGCAGCCCGCGGCACTGGCGGCAACTGGCGATTCCATGGCTTCGGGAATCCTGGCAGCGCGGCCGCCTCTTTCGACCTTGGCACCAACTCCGCCGTGATGCTCACGCGCAACGGCAACGTCACGGTCCGACTCGGTTCGCTGACTGGTGATGCGACGACCAAACTTAGCGGCGCTACTTCAGCGACCGGTGCGCTCACGACTTACGAGATTGGAGGAAACAATGCCAGCACGACATTCGATGGGGCCATAGTGGACAGCGCGCGTCCAGCGCCCGTCGCCATCACCAAGGTCGGCACTGGGACACTGACGCTGACGGCTTCCAGCGCTTACACCGGGGCAACACGCGTCCTTGAAGGGACGCTGGCCTTGAAGGACTATCCGGACATCACCACTAGCAGCCGCTTCGAGGTGCTCGAGGGCGCCACGCTCGACATGACCGGCTGCGTTGACCCCACACTCTATCTGGTGAGTGGAGACACGGTTGCGCGAACTCTGGCTGGCGATGGCATGATCAAGGGAAACGCCGTGTCGAGCTGGGACGCGTCCGTGATCCCTGGCAACCCGGTGGGCGCGCTCACGGTCACCGGCACAATCGCGCTCGACGGAACAACTTTGATGGAGCTAAACCGCGACTTGGCCCCCAATTGCGACAGCATCTCCGCCGACCAAGTCATGGCCGGTGGCGCACTCGTTGTGACAAACGCGGGCGCGATGCTGAGGGCCGACGACAGGTTCCAGTTGTTCAGCAAAGCGATATCGGGCGAATTCGCCTCGTTGGAACTGCCGCTCACCGACGCATCGGGGGCCGCTTACACCTGGGAGAACAACCTCACGGCTGATGGTTCGATTCGGGTCCTTACCGTCACAGGGGGGACTCCGACAACACCCACCGACCTGACCCTTGCTGTGACCGCGCCCGGGTCGCTCACACTCTCCTGGCCAATCGAGTACATCGGCTGGTCGATCGAGGCTCAGACCAACTCGATCTCCACCGGTCTGAGCACAAATTGGCACAAGGTCCCGGGCGCCGAGACTGTCAACGTGCTCAACATCCCCGTGGACCCGGCAAACGGAACGGTCTTCTTCCGGATGGTGCTGCCGTAGACCGACTCCTCGCCGCGTCGTCAGAGGCCGGCTTGACTCCGTCGGCTGTGTGAGACATGTTTGTCTCACAATGAAAACCGCAACTGTCCGCGACTTGCGCAACCGGTTCCCACGGATCGCGGCCTGGATCGCCGACGGCCAGTCGGTCGAAATCACCCGGGCCGGCAAGGTTGTCGCCCGGCTGGTCCCGGCCCCGCCGAGAAGACCGCGCCGGTTCAGAATGCCGGACGTCATGGCGCGACTGGACCGGGCCTTTGGCGCGACACGCTACGACGCTCTGGACACGGCTAAGGGGCTCGTGGCCAGCCGGGGAGACCTTTCATGATCGCTTACCCGGACACCAGTTTCCTGTACGGGTTCTATCTGAAACAGTCGAACTCCCCCGCGGCTGCGGCGTGCGCGGCCACAATGAAAGAACCATTGCACCTCACGGAGTTGCTACGATTCGAATTCCGCCAGTCGCTCCGCTTCCAGGTCTGGCGGCACTTGGCCAACCCGCGCGAAGGCGTAACACGATCCCATGCCGACGCGGCCATGAGCCAGCTCGAATCGGATTTCGAAAGCGGAGTTGCTGTGCTGGTGCCATGCGACCTGATCGCGGTTGTGAGGCGTGCCGAGGCGCTCTCCCAGAGTCACACCACAGCGGCGGGGACTCGCGGTTTCGATCTTCTCCACGTAGCCACCGCACTGTATCTGGGTGCGTCCGACTTTCTGAGCTTTGACGAGCTGCAACGCAGGCTGGCAAAGGCCGAAGGCCTGCGGACGAGACCCTGATGCACGCGTCCGCGTGGCTAGTCCAAAAAGCGGCCACTGCCACCACGGTGTGTCTTGCGGTTATTGCGTTCTCGATACACACCCTCGCGGCCGCGCCCGGCATCGACCGGCACGCTCTTGTCACCAGGCACGAGCCGGCTGTCGATCGCTTTGACGTCGAATCGCCGTTTACCGTTGGCAACGGCGAGTTCGCGTTCACCGCTGACGCCACGGGACTGCAGACGTTTCCCGATGCGTTCACAAACACAATCCCACTCGGCACGCTCGCCCAATGGGGTTGGCACACCGTGCCGAACCCGGAGGGCTGGAGCATCGACCGGTTCCAGTTTACCGAGTTTGAAAGCCATGGCAGGCGCGTCGGGTACGCCGATATCCCCGGCAACAAACGCACCCCGGAAATCAACTGGCTGCGAAGCAATCCGCATCGCCTGCACCTGGGCCGGATCGGATTTGCCCTGACTCGCGCGGACGGGCGCCCTGGCACGACAAACGATCTGACTGGCGTCCATCAGCGGCTGGCTCTCTGGGAGGGCGTCCTGAAGAGTCATTTCCTGTTCGAGGGACAGCCTGTCGAGGTCGAGACCGTGTGTCATCCCACGCTTGATCTGGTGGCGGTGCATGTGGCCTCGCCCCTGTTGCGATCCGGGCGCCTCGTCATCGACCTGCGTTTCCCTTACGGCACGGGCCAGGCTACCGCTGCGGACTGGACCCGGCCGCTGGCCCACGAGACAACGCTTGACCAACCTCGCCCAGGCACCGCGCGTTTCACCCGGCGGCTGGATGACGACATGTACGAAGTCGCCGCGCGATGGACCGGCTCCGCCCAACTTGAAGAGATCGCCAGGCACCAGTACCGATTGCGAGGCGGCGCGCGGCAGGACACGCTGGAGTTTGTCGCGGCCTTCAGCCGTAACAATGCAGATGGACAAACCACGGATTACACTGATTACACTGAAAACACGGAAACTCAGGCAGTTGGACTCCACGCCGCAAATCAAGAGAGCGCTCATCGAAGAGTGACTCTCAAACCTCTTGGTCAGATACAAGCAAGTGGCCGCTCATCCGTGTGTTCCGAGTATTCCGTGGTTGCGCTACTACATGGATATGGCTTCAGCCCGTGCGGCGCGTCGAACCCGCTCCCTGGATTCGCGGAGACCAAACGCAGCGCAGGTGACCACTGGACTCGGTTCTGGAACTCGGGAGGTGCGATCGATTTGTCGGGCAGCGCCGATCCACGTTGGCGCGAACTCGAACGCCGGATTGTGCTCTCCCAATATCTGACCGCGATCCAATGCGCGGGATCCTTCCCGCCTCAGGAGACCGGGCTGACGTACAACAGTTGGGAGGGCAAGTTCCACCTCGAGATGCACCCGTGGCATGCGGCGCATTTTGCGCTGTGGGGCCGTTTGCCGCTCGTTGAACGGAGCCTGGGATTCTACGGTTCAATTCTCCCGAAAGCACGAACAACCGCGCGACGACAGGGTTACCAGGGAGCGCGCTGGCCTAAAATGACAAGTCCAACCGGGGCGGAATCACCTTCGACGGTGGGGCCATTCTTGGTTTGGCAGCAGCCGCATCCGATTCTATTTGCCGAATTGTGCCACCGAACACAACCTAACGCCGCCACGCTCGAACGATATAGGAACGTCGTGTTCGACACGGCCGAATTCATGGCCTCGTTTGCGGCATGGGACGAACATGCCCGGCGCTACGTCCTCGGCCCGCCGCTCCAATGCGCTCAGGAGGCGTTCCCGAAAGACCGCACCATGAATCCAACGTTCGAACTCACTTACTGGCGCTGGGGACTCGAGACAGCCCAACGATGGCGCGAACGTCTTGGCCTGCCGCGTTTCGCGCACTGGGACCGCGTCCTTCGGCACATGGCGTCGCCGCCGATGGACGGCGACCGCTACCTTTTCGCCGAAACTGCGGCGGACACTTACTCGGCGCGCCGCTGGACGGACGATCACCCGTCCGTCACTGCCGCATACGGTTTTCTACCGGGGCCGGGCATTGACCAGGCTGCCATGCGCCGGACGCTTGACTGGGTGTGGGCAAACTGGAATTGGGCTGACACCTGGGGCTGGGATTATCCGATGGTCGCCATGTGCGCCGCGCGAGTTGGGGAGCCTGAGCGCGCGGTTGACGCGCTGCTCATGGACACGCCCAAGAACCGGTATCGTTGCAACGGTCACAACCATCAGCGACCGGGTCTAACCATCTATCTACCCGGCAACGGTGGCCTGCTCTATGCTGTAGCGATGATGGCCGCGGGCTGGGACGGCGCTCCGAATCGGCACGCTCCCGGTTTCCCGGACGACGGATCATGGACCGTGCGTTGGGAAGACCTGCGCGTTGCACCATAGGAAGAGTACGCCCGGGCGGTTGTGAGTTTTGAAATCGGAATCCATAAGCATTTTGCCTTTGATCGCGCCAGGGTAATCAAGGCATTCTTTCCAAGGGCTTGTTTTGAATCAGTGTATGAGCATGAGAACCGGACTCAGTCGCCGACGTTTCCTGACACGGTCGGTTGTGGTCTCCGCCGGAGCAGCGGTGGCGGCCAAAGCCGCCGGTCCACCTCCAGCGGAGCCCAGCGGAGGTCCTGCCGCGTCTGGTGTTGCGCGAGTCGCGGCTGGATCGAAAAGTGCATTGCCGACAGGGCGGGTTGGGAAGCTCGTTGTCAGCCGACTGATTTCAGGGGGCAACCTGATCAGCGGCTGGGCGCACTCGCGCGACCTCCATTATGTGCCGTCACTGATGCGCGCGTACAACACCGACGAAAAGGTTCTCGAGACTCTTCAGTTGCTCGAGGAACACGGTGTCAACACGATCATCTCCGATCCGCGCAAGAAACCCATGGATGTACTCAGGCGTTATTGGAGCGAGCGGGGTGGGCGGATACAGTGGATTGCCGAGGGGCATCCGGGGGTGGACGACTGGAAGACGAACATCAAGCAGTCAATCGATTTCGGCGCCGCTTCCGTCTATGTGCAAGGTGTCATTGGCGACCGGTGGTACAAGGAAAAGCGGCTCGAGCTGCTCGCCAAGTGCGTCGAGTTCGTGAAGTCCCAGGGCGTGCCGGCCGGCATTGGCGCTCACAAACTCGAGGTCATCCAGGAGGCGGAGAAGAACGGGTTTGGCGCGGATTACTACGTCAAGACCTTGCATCATTCGCGGTACTGGTCCGCGCGCCGGCCCGACGAGACACTCGACGTGATTGACAACCAGTCCGACAACTACTGGGACCTTGATCCGGACCGGACGATTTCCTTCATGCTTGGGGTTGAGAAACCGTGGATCGCTTTCAAAACGCTTGCGGCGGGTTCGATCAGGCCTGAGTCCGGGTTCCGCTACGCTTTCGAGAATGGCGCCGATTTCATTTGCGTGGGCATGTTCGATTTCCAGGTCGAACAAGACATTGCGATGGTCCGGGACATCCTACCCGAAACCCAGAACCGAGAACGCCCGTGGATGGCTTGACCGTGAATAGACTGGCGTTCTGGCGATTGGGGCGTTCGCGCGCCCGCGGGCGTTGCCGTTGGCCGATGCTGCTCGCGCTCGGATCGGTTCTCTTGGGCTCTCATTCCCTGGGTGACGAATTCCGCGCTCTTTGGGTCGATGCCTTTCATGCCGGATTCAAGAGCGCGGCCGAGGTAAGCCAACTCGTCGCCGACACGCGCGCTGGGCATTTCAACGCGCTGATCGTCGAGGTTCGAAAACGGGGCGATGCCTACTACAATAGCCGCTTCGAGCCGAAGGCGACGGACATCGCAGCCGGTTACGATCCGCTGGCTGATTTGATAACGAAGGCGCACACAGGCGCTCCGCGTCTTGAAGTCCATGCATGGATCGTGACTTACCCGATCTGGAACAGCTCGACGCCGCCCTCCCAGCCCAGCCATGTTTTCAACCTCCACCCGGATTGGCTGATGAAGAACAGCGCTGGGCAGACCTCGACCGACGGCAAGAGTTTCAATGTCGACCCTGGCCACCCCGACGTCCAGGAACACACGTTCAATGTCGCCCTCGATTTGATCTCGCACTACGACATCGACGGTTTGCACTTCGATTACGTCCGGTATCCAGGCAGAGACTGGGGATACAACAGCGTGGCCGTTGCCCGGTTCAACCGCAGGTACGGCCGCTCAGGACAACCGTCCGCCACCGACTCGCTCTGGATGCAGTGGCGGCGCGACCAAGTGACCTCGCTGGTGCGGAAAGTCTATCTTTCTTCTTTGGCGATCAAACCCAACGTCAAAGTCTCGGCCGCGACAATAACCTGGGCGCCTGGCATCACCACACAGGCCGAATGGACCGGCACGGCGGCCTACTCGAACGTGTTGCAGGACTGGCGCGCCTGGATGCAGGAGGGCATTCTCGATCTCAACATTCCCATGGCGTATTTCCGGCAGGAGACCCACCCCGACGCCTGGAACCAGTGGAGCCAGTTCATCAAAGACTACCGCTACAATCGGCAAGCGGCCATTGGCGCTGGCATCTACCTGAACACGCTTTCTGACGCGCTTCAGCAGATGCGCTCGACACGCCTGGCCACCCCAAAGGGCAATCGGGCCGACGGCATCACCGGCTATTCCTATGCCGTCCCGTGCAAAGACGCCGGGCGCACCGCGTTCCTCAATGCTCTCACCAAGCCTTCCAGTTACGATCCCAATCCGATGCCGGTGTTCGCCGACACAGTCGTCCCTCCCGTCATGCCATGGAAAACCGCGCCAACTCTGGGGCACCTGAACGGCCTCGCGGTTAATGGCATTAGCGGCGAACGTCTCGATGCCGCTCTGGTAAAACTAAGCGGACCCGTTACCCGCAACGGATACACCGATGCCAATGGCTGGTATGGTTTTGTCGATTTGCCGCCGGGGTCTTACACGATAACGGCCGCTTCCGGCCGCCTTGTCCCCGCGACAAACACAATAGTCATCGCCGCGGGGGTGATGGGGACCCGCAATTTCGCGCTCTACCCGCTTGCCGACGACCTGTTCCTGACCGATGTGCGCGTTGCGCCTGGCGGTCTTGGAGCCGTTGTTCGCTGGGCAACGCCGGTCCCCGCTGGTTCGCGCGTAGAGTTCGGCCCATCCGAAAGCTTGGGGCAAGTTGTGAGCACGGGTCCCATCCTGACCACCAACCACGCGCTGCTCCTGACGGGTCTTGCGCCCGGCAGCCAGTACTGGTTCAAGGTCGTGTCCGCCACCGACTCGCGGGAGTATCGCTCCAGCGTGCGCTGCTTCAGCACGCCTGGAACACATGTCGTGGATAATCCGTCCGCAAGCTACACGGGTTCATGGTCCACAGGCTCTTCCGCAGCGGGCAGGTACGGCTCGGATTATCATTATGTTAGTACGACGACCGGAGGCGCCACCGCCACCGCGACATACACGCCGAATCTGGTGTCGCCAGGCGCATATGAAGTCAGCGCCTGGTATCCGCAGGGCTCAAATCGGTCAAGCGCGGCGCCGTTTCAAATTGTCGGTGACACGGGCAGCGCATTGGTATATGTGAACCAGACAACCGGCGGCGGCGCCTGGCGTGTGCTGGCTGCCAACCGGCATTTCGCCACCGGCGCCGGCGGTTTCGTGCGGTTGTCTAACGGGACTGGCGAGGCGGGCAAAGTCGTGATTGCTGACGCAGTGAGTTGGCGGTATCTGACGGAGCAGGACACACCCTCTGCTGATGGTGTGCCTGAGTGGTGGATTGGGGCGTTTTCGGCCAGCGAGACAAGCGGCACGGCCGACCCGGACGGCGACGGCTACTCGAATCGTGTTGAGTATCTGCTCGGCACGGACCCGACGCAGTTTGGATCGAGGCTCGCGATCGCCGTAGACCCTCCGGCGGGCGGCCGCTGCACAATTCGCTTTCTGCCTTGTCTCATAGGTCGCGCCTATTCACTGGAGCGTGCGGAAGGAGTTGGAACCTTATGGCAACAAGTAAGGGACGCCGAGTTCCGCTTCCAGTTGTCCGGCGAGGGGTCTCTGACCGATTTGGCGCCGCCCGAGAGCCAGGCCTACTACCGGCTAAAAGTCCAATTCGACCAGTAACGTTACATAAGTCAGAACATGAACACCAGGCCGACACTCAACCGGAGACAATTCCTTGCCGCCGCCGCCACGACAGCGGCGCCTCTCATTTTGCCGTCGAGCGTTTGGACCGCCGAGGCCACGGCACGTCCGAACAACAGAATCACGATGGGTTTCATAGGAACCGGCACGCAGGGGCGCCACCTGCTCAACTCATTTCTGCCGCATTCTGACGTGCAAGTTGTGGCCGTGTGCGATGTGGACACGACGCGCCGCGAGTTTCACCAGAAGAAGGTCGATGAGTTTTATTCGACCAAGCAAGACAAGGGCTTCAAGGGGTGCGCCGCTTACAAAGACTTCCGCGATCTGCTTGCCCGCAAGGACATCGACACCGTTGTCGTTGCCACACCAGACCATTGGCACGCGTACCCGGTTATTATGGCGGCCAAGGAAAAGAAGGACATTTACTGCGAAAAGCCATTGTCGCTCACGATACGCGAAGCGCGTGCCATGGCCCAGGCGATCCGCGACAACGACCGCGTGTTCCAGACCGGCTCGATGCAGCGATCGGACGGCGCGTTTTGGAAAGGCTGCACGCTCGTTCGCAACGGCGCCATTGGCGATATCGAGGAAGTCTACGTCTCTGTTGGCGGACCGAGCAAGTGGTGCGATCTGCCCGCCGAGCCCATTGAGCCTGGTCTGGACTGGGATTTCTGGCTGGGCCCAGCGCCGCTTCGCCCCTACAACTCAGTGCTCAGTCCGCGACGACACCCGGAGAAGACAGTGCACCAGCATTTCCCGGACTGGCGCTCTTATCGCGAGTATTCTGGGGGTGGCATGACCGATTGGGGCGCGCACCATTTCGACATCGCTCAGTGGGGACTGGGTATGGATGAGAGCGGTCCGGTCGAGATTCTTCCGCCGGACGGCAAGGACATCAAGCGCCTCACCTACAAGTACGCGAACGGCACGATCATGCACCATGGCGGCCTGGAAGGCTACGGATTCGGCGTCGTATTTGTGGGAACAAAGGGCAAAGTCTGCGTTGACCGCGGCCGGTTCGAGGCCGAGCCGGCATCGTTGAAGAACGAGAAGTTCGACGACCTGCCAGTCAAACTCTACAAGAGCAACAATCATTACAAGGACTTCGTCGACAGCGTCAGCAGCCGCAAGAAACCGATCTGCGACATCGAGGTCGGCGCGCGATCTGTCACCGTTTGTCATCTGGGCAACCTCGCTTACTGGCACAAACGCCCGCTCAAATGGAACCCACGGACCGAACAGTTCATCGGCGACGCCGAGGCAAACACGTGGCTCGACGTCCCAAAACGCGAGCCCTGGCAAACCTGATCGGCAGCCTCGCTAGCGCGGTCACGATACTGCTGGTGCTGACATGCGCGGGCGCGCGCGCAGCGGACGGCTTGTCGGCCACAAAAGCCAGCCCGTACGCGCAATGGAGACGCGGCCCGCCTTCCGATCCGTCGTTCTTCCCGATTGCCGTTTGGCTCCAGTCGCCGGCCAAGGCATCCGCGTATCACCGCGCGGGCATCAACACATACGTCGGCCTCTGGCGCGGTCCGACTGAGGAGCAGATCGCGGCGTTGAAACAGGCCGGCATGAAAGTGATTTGCGAGTTCAACGACGTCGCCAGACGCCACATCGAAGATGGCACAATCATCGGCTGGATGCACGGCGACGAGCCGGACAACGCCCAATCGCTCGGTGAAGGCAAGGGCTACGGACCACCCATACCACCGGATCGGATCGTGGCCGATTATCAACAGCTCAAGGCGGCGGACCCTTCCAGGCCAGTGTTGTTGAACCTCGGCCAGGGCGTTGCCTGGGACGGCTGGCACGGCCGCGGCGTTCGCACCAATCACCCCGAAGACTACCCGGAATACATCAAAGGCGGCGACATTGTCTCGTTCGACATCTACCCAGTTGTCCACGACAGCCCGCAAGTCAGCGGCAATCTCTGGTACGTCGCGCGAGGAGTGGAGCGGTTGGTCAAGTGGACCGAAGGCCGGAAACCGGTCTGGAATTGCCTCGAATGCACCCGGATTTCGCATCCGACCGCCAAGCCCACAGCGGGGCAAGTGCGCGCTGAAGCCTGGATGTCGCTCATTCACGGCTCGCGCGGTCTGATCTACTTCGTGCATGAGTGGAAGCCGCGCTTCAACGAATCGGCTCTGCTGAGCGATCCGGAAATGCTGGCGGCGGTCACCAGCCTCAACCACCAGATTCTCGATCTGGCTCCGGTTCTCAACTCTTCCACAGTCACCAACGCCATCGCAGTCACATTGTCCAAAGCGACCGTGCCAGTCGCGTTCATGGCCAAGCGTCACGGTTCCAGCCTGTACGTATTCGCTGTCGCGATGCGACCCGGGGAGACGGACGCAGTATTCCAGCTCGCGCCGCCGTTGACTGCTACGAACGTCGAGGTTCTGGGCGAGAACCGACGATTGCGTGTTTCGGATGGCAGTTTTCAAGACCACTTTGGGCTCTGGGACGCCCACGTGTACCGGCTCACCTTGGAAACGAGATCATCGCAATGAACCAAATCCAGACCGAGCTCCACGTTGTGCATGAACCTGTGCATTCCGAGGTAGGGCGAGGCTCCAGCCGAGCCGCTCACACCCTGTGCAGTATGCCCGACCCGGCTCCGCGGGAGCGTCGCCCCACCGCACGGTTCGTGGCTCCAAAGCGTGTTCACAGGAACAAGGAGACTCTCCATGAACCGACATACCGCTCCCTCACGGTCGCGGCTCTGCTGGCTGCATGGGTCGTCAGCAAGACAGGCCATCAGAGCCGCGCGCGTAAGCAAGCGGCCAGCCGCTTCATGGCGCCAAAGCGTGTTCACGGCAGCGAACTCGCGTTCGCCGCGCGTCGCGTTTGCGTCTGCTTGACCGCTCTTGTCGTTCTCGTTCTTGCGGCGTTCGGCGCCGCGCCAAGCGCCTTCAATGTTCGCGATTACGGGGCGGCCGGCGACGGAACCACCGACGACACCGCAGCGTTCCAGCGAGCACTCGATGCGGCTGCCAAGGACGGAGGCGGCCAGGTGTTCGCGCCTCGCGGGAATTACTTTTTTGCGGGGCATCTGAACGTGCCGGCGAGCGTCAGCCTGCGCGGCGTCTGGGAATCTGTTCCTGCTCACAACGGAATGCGCGACGCGGGCCTGCCAAAACCGACTGATGATGGAACGACGTTTCTTGTCACCGAAGGAGCGGGCAGCGAGAAAGGGGCGCCGTTCATAACGCTCAATCACAACAGCACGCTTAAAGGCGTCGTGCTTTACTATCCAAAACAGAAGACGGACGCGGTGCCCGAAGCCTATCCGTGGGCCATCGCGATGCGTGGCAAGAATCCCGCCGTGCTCGCCGTCGAGTTGCTCAATCCATATAACGGAATCAACACAACCGGCAGCGAACGCCATCTGATCCGGGACGTGCATGGCCAGCCGCTGCGCCGCGGCATTTTCGTGGACCAGATTTACGACATCGGCAGGATCGAGAACGTCCATTTCAATCCGTGGTGGAGCGTGAAACGGCAATTGCTCGACTGGCAAATGAACAACGGCGTCGCGTTCGCGTTTGGCCGGACCGACTGGCAGTACGTACTCAATACGTTTTGCTTCGGCTACTCGGTCGGTTATCAGTTCATCAAAACGAAGGCCGGCGTCTGCAACGGCAACTTCCTCGGCATCGGCGCCGACGATTGCCACACGGCGGTCGTGATCGAGGAATCCGCCCCCTTCGGTCTGCTAATCACAAACGGCGAGTTCGTTTCGTTCCACGGGCCCG